>JBOHQB010000125.1:0-10875 GCA_050731995.1 Candidatus Rokuibacteriota bacterium | reverse complement strand
GTCCAAGTTCGGGCAGCGGTGGGCATGCTCGGTGTGTGCCTTCCGATATCCGAAACCCCGGACCTCCGTCACCGTCATGCCGACGACCCCCAACTCGGTCAGCGCCTCCTTCACGTCGTCAAGCTTGAACGGTTTGATGATCGCCTCGATCTTCTTCATGGCGTCACACCTCGTCGAGGATGGGGTACATCAGCGCCGACACGTGCGAGCTGATGCGCTTCAGGTTCGTGAGGACGTCGAGGTGGATCTCCGACGTCTCCAGCGACTCCGCGAGTCCCGCCCGCAGGCGCCCGAGGTGGGACTCGCGCAGCTCGCGCTCCCGCGCGCGCATGAAGGGCCGCTGCTCCAGCACCTCCTGCGCCAGCGCGCGGTCGTTGGCGGCGAAGGCCGCGATACCCCGTTCCAGATTCTTGGTCACGAGACCGTGGAACTCGACGATCTCCGCCCACCCGGCCTCGGAGAATCGGCGCGCCTGGTACAGCTTCTTGCGCGCGAGCTCCATCAGGTTCTTGTCGATGATATCGCCGATGTTCTCGAGATTGCCGATGAACGAGATGAACCCGATCTCCTTGCGCGACAGCTCGGCGCCCACCGCTTCGCGCCCGACGCCGGCGAGGAACAGCTTGATCTCGCGCTCGAGGAAGTCCGCCTGGTCGTCGCGCTTCTCGACCTCCTCGAGCAGCGCCTGATCGTCCCGCGCGAACACCGGGATGACGTCGCGGAGCATCGACTGCACGACGTCCGCCATGCGCAGGGCCTCGCGTGTGGCCTGCCCGAACGCCAGCGAGGGCTGGTCGAGCGCGCGCTCGTCCAGGTAGCGCGTGCGGAACGGCGTCTCCGCGGTCGGATCGTCGGGCACGACCGCCTCGATGGCGCGCGCCGCCAGCGGCGTGAAGGGCAGGAACACGAGGCTGATCCCCAGGTTGAAGAAGGTGTGGGCGTTGGCGATCTGCCGCGCGGGATCTGCGCTCGTCGCCGCGACGAAGTCGCCGAACGGCCCGATGAGCGGGAAGACAAGCGCGGCGCCGAGCAGCTTGAAGGCGATGTGGGCGACCGCGACCCGCTTGGCCTCGGCGGTCGCGCCGACAGACGCCGCGAGCGCGGTGGCGCACGTGCCGATGTTGGCGCCGAGCACGATCGCGACGGCGCCCGAGAGCGGCAGCAGCCCGTGGCTGGCCAGCGCGAGCGCGAGTCCGATCGTCGCGGCCGACGACGTGACAAGCGCGCTGAAGCCCGCGGCGACGAGCAGGGCGATGACGGGGCTGCCCGCCGTGGCGCGGAGCACCTCGACGGCGAGCGGGTTGCCGGCGAGCGCCCCTCCGCCGTCGAGGATCACCTTGAGGCCGAGGAACATGAGACCGAGTCCCAGCGCCGCCTGCCCGATGTCGCGCACGACCGAGCGACGCGCGACGTACCCGATGAGGAAGCCGACGCCGACGAGCAGGAGCGCCCACTCCGTGACCTTGAAGGCGATCAGCTGCACGGTCAGCGTCGTGCCGATGTCGGCGCCGAGGATCACGCCGAGCGTCTGCCGGAACGTCATGAGACCCGCCGAGACGAAGCCGATCAGCATCAGCGTCGTCGCGGCGGACGACTGGATGATGCCCGTGGCGACGGCCCCCGACACGACGGCGACGAGCCGGTTGTGGGCGATCCCCGTCAGCAGCTGGCGCAGCCGCGTCCCGGCGGCGCGCTGGAGACTGTCGCCCGACAAGCGGATCCCGTAGAGGAGCAGCGCCATGCCGCCGAAGAGCGCGAGGACGATCATCACGGCGTGGCGCCCTCCCGCCGCCGCGCCGGCGCGTTCCAGATCGCGCGCTGCAGGTGCGCGGGCGCGAGCTCGCCCGTCAGGTGCGCGGTCGTGTTCAGCGACACGAGCCGGGGCGGCCGGACGATCGTCAGCGAGGCGTTGTCCACGCGGAGCCGCCAGAGGGTGTTGAAGGAGGCGCCGAGGAGGTGGCACGCGTAGACGCTGATCACGCCGCCGTGCGAGACGACGAGCACGTCGCCGCCGTCGGGGTGGGCGGCGGCGATCCGCTCCATCGCGGTGAGGACGCGGCGGCATACCGCGTCGAGCGGCTCGCCGCCGGGCGGCGGGCAGTCGTGCGGCGCCCTCAGCCACGCGAAATACGGATCGCCCTCCCGGCCCTGGATCTCGTCCACCGTCGCGCCCTCCCAGTCGCCGAGCGACAGCTCGCGGAGCTCGTCGAGCGGACGCAGCGGCACGCCGCGTCCGGCGAGCGCGATCTCGGCGGTCTCCACGGCTCGGTGGTAGGGGCTCACGTAGGCCGCGACGATCCGCCGGCCCTCGAGCGCGCGACCGAGCGCCGCGGCCTGGCCGCGCCCGAGCGCCGACAGGGACACGTCCGTCGTGCCCTGGAACCGGCGCTCGGCGTTCCAGACCGACTGGCCGTGGCGGGCGAGCAGAAGCCTCACGCGGCGCCCCCCGCCGCCTGGTCGCGCGCGGCGCGCAGGCGCGCCAGCGTCTCGTCGCGCCCGAGGATCGCCAGCACGTCGAAGATAGGCGGCGACGCCGTCCGCCCCGTCACCGCCACGCGCGTGAGCTGCGCCAGGTCCACGAGCTTGAGCCCGAGCGCCTCGCCCAGCTCGCGGTAGGCGCGCTCCAGCGCCTCGACGCTGAAGGGCTGGACCGCCGCGACCCGCTCGATCAGCGCGTCCAGGCGCCCGGCGCCCTCGGCCGTCAGGAACTTCGCGCAGGCCTTCGGCTCGTAGCCCTGGGGCCGCTCGAAGTAGAAGCGCCCGGCATCGACGAGCTCGACCAGCGTCCTGGCGCGCTCGCGCAGCGTGATGACGATCCGCGCGAGCGTCGCCGCGTCGGGCGGCGGCAGCCCGGCCGCGCGCACGAACGGCGCCGCGAGGGCGCCCAGGCCGGCCGGGTCCATCGTCTTCATGTAGTGCTGCGAGAGCCACTCGAGCTTCGTCCGGTCGAAGACCGCGCCGGAGGAGGAGACGTCCTTGACGTCGAACCGCTCGATCAGCTCGTCACGCGAGAAGATCTCCTGGTCGCCGTGCGACCAGCCCAGGCGCACCAGGTAGTTCACCATCGCCTCGGGCAGGATTCCGGCGTCGCGGAACGCCTGCACGGACGTCGCGCCGTGGCGCTTGCTGAGCCGGCTCCGGTCGGGCCCGAGGATCATGGACACGTGCGCGAACTCGGGCACGGCGTAGCCGAGCGCCTCGTAGCAGAGCACCTGCTTGGGTGTGTTCGACAGGTGGTCGTCGCCGCGGATCACGTGGGAGATCCGCATGGTCACGTCGTCCACGACGACGCAGAAATTGTAGGTCGGCGTGCCGTCGGTGCGGACGAGGATCCAGTCGTCGAGCTGGCGGTGGTCGAACGTCACCGGGCCGTGGACCAGGTCGTTCACGACCGTGGCGCCCTCGTCCGGGATCCTGAGTCTGAGCGCGCCCGCGCCGAGCCCCCGCTCGCGGCAGCGGCCGGAGTAGCGGAACGTCTCCTTCAGCGCCTCCGCGGTCTTTCGTTCGGCGTCCAGGCGTTCCGGCGGACACTCGCAATAGTACGCGCGGCCCGAGGCGACGAGCCGCTCGGCGTGAGCGCGGTAGAGGTCGAGCCGCTCCGTCTGGCGATAGCCCGGCGCCGGAGGGCCCTGGTCCCAGTCGAGGCCGAGCCACCGGAGTGCCTCGACGATCGCGTGGATGTTCTCCTCGGTGGAGCGCGCGCGGTCGGTGTCCTCGATCCGGACGATGAACACACCCCGGTGATGGCGCGCGAAGAGCCAGTTGAAGAGCGCGGTGCGGGCGCCACCGACGTGGAGGTGGCCCGTCGGGCTCGGCGGGAAGCGCACGCGGACCTCGCCCGCCATCGGCGTCAGTACGTCTCGAAAAGCCGCCCCCACGGTGTCGCCGCGAACGCACGGATGCGCGCGCGCCCAACCGTCGGGTACCAGAGCCAATCGTGGTAAACGTTCGACGCGAACGGCGCCCAGACCATCAACGGAGAGTGGAGCAGCAGCCGCTTGAGCGGGCGCAGCGGGCCGCGCCGGATGAGCTGGTCACCCCAGATCACGAGGCTCCGGCTCGTCTTGAAGCCCATGTTCGTCTCGGCCGCCGCCACGTCGCCCACGATCTCGATGTCGCGCGGATCGGCGACGCCGAGGCCGCGCTCATGGCACATCCTGAGATACGGGATCGACAGCGGATCGAAGCCCATGATCCGCGCGGCGATCGCGTCGATCGCCACCTGGTCCGCCGAGGCGAGAATGAGGTTGCCCGGGCGCGGCACCATCGTCCGGGGCCCCGCGCCATCGCCCATCACGGTGCCGTCCATCACGGCGAAGACCGCCGGATGCAGCTCGCGCTGCATGAGCATGAGGTCCACCATGACCTCGTGGATGAACTCGTGCGCATAGTGGCGGACTTCCTTGAGGAGGCCGCCGAAGGCATTCTTGATCGCGCCGGTCGTCGTCGTGTGTCCGTGCGTCTTCTGCGTCGGCAGATGCAGCACGTTTCGGCCAACGAACATCTTCGGGATCTGGATCCCCTCCGGAAACAGGCGATTCAGCCGGAGCAGCGGCGACGCAAACGTGTGCGTGACCCACTCGACGTCCGTGAGCGGGATGAACGGCAGGCCGTGCCGCCGGAGCACCGGCAGCCACTTGTTGTTTCGCGCGCCCGTCACCGGGTCCGTGACGACAGTCCGGTTTTCGACCGGGAGGATCCGCGCGCGGTCGTAGCCGTCGGCGAGGAGCGTCGTCGCGACACCGTCCACCTGCCACGGCTGGCTCGAGCACGCCGGGAAGTACTTGGTCCAGGAGAGGTTCAGCTTCACGATCAGCTCCTGGTCGCGCGGCAACGCTTGATCGTACTTCGCCAGACGCATGAGCGTCGCGTAGTCCGCGATCACGGACTCCGGACGCGTGCGCAGCACCGCCACCTGGCTCGCCATCCGTCCCATCCTACTCCAGCGACGGACCGTAGATGATCAGCAGCACGGCGAGGAGCCACACGAGCGAGTTCACGAGCAGCGCCCGGTCGGTGAAGAAGATCTCCGAGGGATTGCCGCCGAGACGCCGGTGGTAGAGCAGGTAGAGGTAGCGGAAGACGCCGTAGAGCACCAGCGGTAGCGTCGCCGGAAGGAGCTGCGTGTGGAACTTCGCCACGGTCTCCGGCGACATCGTGTACAAGGCGTACGCCGTCACCGTGGATGCCGTGACGACCGCGATCATCTGGTCGAGCAGCGCCGGGCTGTACTCCGCGAGGATCGGGCGCTGGGCGGCCGCGGCCGCCTCGAGGGTCATCACCTCGTGGCGCCGCTTGCCGAGCGTCAGGAAGAGCGCGAGGAGGATCGTGCAGATCAGGAGCCAGCCGGAGATCTCGACGCGGATCGCGAGGGCGCCCGCGACCGCGCGCAGCACGTACCCGGCCGCGACGGCAAGCACGTCGACGATCACGACGTGCTTGAGCCAGGCCGAGTACGCGACGACGAGGACCACGTACGCCACGGCCGTCGCCAGGAACCCGCGACCGACGCACGCCGAGAGCGCGAGCCCCACGACCCCGAGCCCGACGGCAACGCCGAGGGCCGCGCCGACGGGCAGGCGGCCCGCGGCCACGGGCCGCGTGCGCTTGACCGGATGCGCGCGGTCCCGCGCGACGTCGGTGACGTCGTTGACCAGATAGACCGCGCCCGACAGGGCGCAGAAGATTGCGAACGCGCCGAGCGCCGTCCACGCGTCCGGGGTGAAGAGCCGCTGCGCGAAGATCAGCCCCGCGAGGACGAAGAGGTTCTTGATCCACTGCTGCGGGCGCAGCGACGCGACGACCGCCGTGAGCACGCTGCCGGTCCTAGAGGCGGATCACGTGCGCCGCCGGCGGGACGCCCGCGGTGGCGTTGCGAGTGTCCACGACGAGCGGCGCGTCGCGCACGATCGCGGCCCAGTCGTAGCCGGCGTGCGCGGTCAGGATCAGCACGACGTCCCGCGCGCGGAGGTCCGCCGGCCACGCGACCGAGCGGAGCGTGACGTCGCCGAGCGTGAGCTCCGGCACGTTCGGGTCGTGGTACTCCACGCGCGCGCCCTTGGCGGCGAGCGCGGTGACGATCTCGAGCGCCGGCGAGTCTCGCGTGTCGGCCACGTTCGCCTTGTAGGCCACACCGAGCACGAGGATGCGCGCGCCCCGCACCGCGAGCCCGCGGTCGTTCAGCGCGTCCGCGATCAACCCGACGACGTACGCGGGCATCTGGCGGTTGATCTCGTCGGCGAACGCGATGAACCGCGGCTCGTAGCCGGCGAGTCGCACCTTCCAGGACAGGTAGTGCGGATCCGAGGGCAGACAGTGGCCGCCGAGCCCCGGCCCCGGGTAGAAGGGCATGAAGCCGAACGGCTTCGTCGACGCCGCGCGGATCACCTCCCACACCGACATGCCGAGCCGCCGGCACATGATCGCGAGCTCGTTGACGAGCGCGATGTTCACCGAGCGGAAGGTGTTCTCGTAGAGCTTGACCATCTCGGCCGCCTCGGGGCTCGACACGGACACCACCTCGCGCGCGACGCGCGCGTAGAGCGCCGCCGCGAGCTCGCGACACAGCGGCGTGACCCCGCCGACGACCTTCGGGATGTCGCGCAGCGTCCAGCGGGTGTTGCCGGGATCGATGCGTTCGGGCGAGAAGGCGAGGAAGACGTCCTCGCCGACGCGCACGCCGCGCGCCTCGAGCCGCGGCTTCAGCACCTCCTGGGTCGTGCCTGGATAGGTCGTGGACTCGAGCACGACCAGCTGGCCCGGGCGGACCACCGAGGCGATCGCGTCCGCGGCCGCGACGATGTGGGAGATGTCGGGCTCACGCGACTTGCCGAGCGGGGTCGGCACGCAGATGACGATGGCGTCGGCGTCCTTCAGCGCGGCGACGTCGTCGGTCGCGGCGAGTCGCCCGTTCCGCACGACGGCGGCGAGCGCCTCCGTCGCCACGTCCTCGACGAACGAGGCCCCGGCGCGGACCGACGCCACGCGGCGCGCGTCGAGGTCCACGCCGATCACGGAGGCGCCCGACTCGGCGAAGGCGACCGCCAGCGGGAGCCCGACGTAGCCGAGCCCGATCACGCCCACGGTCGGGGTACCGGCGAGACGGGCGGAGAGCGTCGCGGCCGGGTCGCTCATCCCACCCTCCCGCACGCCTCGCGGACGGCCGCGGCGACCCCCACGATCTCGTCGTCCCGCAGCTCCGGGTAGCACGGAAGCGACAGCACCTCGCGCGAGGCGCGCGACGCTTCCGGCCAGTCGGGCAGGCCGGCGGCACCGAAGAGACCCTGCGCGGGCACCGGCGCCGGGTAGTGCACCGCCGTGCCGACCCCGAGGTCGGCGAGCGTCTTGGCCAGCGCGTCGCGCTGCGCGTGGCGCACCGTGTAGAGGTAGTAGACGTGCCGCGCGGGCGGCCGCTCGACCGGCAGCGTGAGCGGGACGCCCGCCAGGAGCGCGCCGTAGCGCCCCGCGATCCGACGCCGCGCGTCGGTCCACGCCGCGAGCCGCGCCAGCTTCACGCGGAGGGCCGCGGCCTGCAGCTCGTCGAGCCGGCTGCAGTAGCCGAGCTCGACGTGCTGGTAGCGTCCGATGTCGCCGTGGTGGCGGAGCCGCCGCAGCCGCTCGGCGAGATCGTCGCGGTCGGTGAGGACCATGCCCCCGTCGCCCAGGCCGCCGAGATTCTTGGTCGGGTAGAACGACAGGCACGCCATGTCGCCCCAGCCGCCGATCGGGCGGCCCGCGTATGCGGCGCCGACCGCCTGCGCGGCGTCCTCGATCAGCGCCACGCCGCGCGCGCGCGCCAGCGCCTGCAGACGCTCGAGCGGGGCCGGGTGCCCGTAGAGGTGGACGACGACGATCGCGCGCGTGCGCGGCGTGAGCGCGCGCTCGACGGCGGCCGCCTCCACCGCGTACGTGACCGGGTCGATGTCGGCGAACACCGGGCGCGCGCCGGCCATCGCGATCGTCGAGGCCGACGCGACGAACGAAAAGGCCGGCGTGATCACCTCGTCGCCGGGGCCGATGCCGAGCACGGCCAGCGCCAGACGGAGCGCGTCGGTCCCCGAGGCGACCCCGATCCCGTGGCGGACGCCATGGAGCGCGGCCAGCTCGGCTTCGAGCGCGGCCCCCTCCGCGCCGAGCACGAACCGACTCGAATCGACCACGCGCGCGAGCGCGCCGGCGATCTCGCCGCGCAGCGCCCGGTGCTGCCGCGTGAGGTCGACGAACGGGATCATCGCTGGCCGCTCGTGTCCTGTGTGCCCACGCCGAGCGACGTGCGGATCGGGCCGCCCATGCCGAGGAGGTTGAGCGAGAAGAGGACCCGGTCCTCGCGGTTCTGGCGCCGGACATACTCGAGGCCGAAGGCCCAGCACTGGAAGCGGATGTCCAGGCCGGCGCGCAGCTCCACGAGCGAGTCCCGCTCGATGTCCCAGTTCACCTCGACGTGCGGCGTGAGGAAGCGGAACAGTTCGGAGCGGAGCCCGCCCGCCAGGAAATTGATGTGCGAGACGTCGCTGTAGCGCATGCCCACGGAGCCGCTCAGGAACTTGGGGCCGAGCGTGAGGTCGGCCGTGAGGATCTCGATCCCTTCGCCGTGCACGCCCTGCACGAGCTCGCCCCGCAGCTTCACGAGCGGGTTCGGCTCGACGATCAGCGTGGCGAAGACCTCCCCCACCCGCTCGCGCTCCAGATCGTAGAAGCTGCCAACGGTGAGACGCAGCATCTCCCACCGGTACGCCTCCGTGCCGGGGGGCGCGATCGTCTTCGCGCGCAGACGGTTCGTCAGCGAGTACTCGACGCGGCTCGTCTGCTGGATATTGTCCACCGCCGGGGTCCAGATGGGGAGCTTCTGCTTGTTCACCCCGGTGATCCTGATATACCGAACCCGCGGCTCGATCGTGTGCAGCACCGCCGACAGGTTCAGCGTGCCGTCGACGGGGTACGCGCGCGCGAGCTGGGTTTCGAGGTCGGCGCCGCCCTCGACGAGCTGGCGCAGGCGCGCCTCGTCCGAGGTGATCTCGATTGGCCCCGAGACTCCCGGGGAGGTCGTGTGGCCGACCACCGTCTTGTCGTATGCGGTCAGGCGACCGCCGACGAACGGCGTGAGGGTGAAGAGGCCCCCGGGCGAGATGGGCAGCGAGACCCTGGGATGGACGTCGAACCGCGTGCCGTTGCTGCCGACGTCGCGCACGAACTCGACCAGGCTCACTTCGCCCTCGTAGAGCAGCCCGGGGACGCCGGGCACGGGCTGGCGTACGCCGAGGAGGCCGAGGGCCGGCAGCTGGTTCAGCGCGACGGACCGGGGCGTCGTTAGGTCCTGGTAGTAGAACAGGTTGCCGACGAAGTTCCAGGACTCCCACGACTTCGTGAGGAAGACGTTCGACTCGACGCGCTGGACCTGCGTCTGCTGCAGCCGGTCGCCGTAGTCCTTCAGCACGTCGTGGTCGGAGACGGCGTTGACGTCCGCCTTGAAGACGAGGTCACGCCCGATCTGCCAGACGTGGCCGAAGCCGCCCAGCGCGCGCGTGCTGTTGCCTCGCTGCGTCTCCTGGATGATGAACCCCTTGGCCCGGCCGCGCTGCTCCGCCGAGATGATGTACCGGTACTCTCCCGTGAAGCCGACGCCGCGCTTGGAATAGGCGTCGAAGGCGAGCGTCAGATCCTGGCTGTCGGAGATCGCCCAGTAGAACGGGAGCTCGAGGAAGTACCCCTTGTCGCTGGAATTGCCGAAGACAGGGAAGAGGAAGCCCGTCTGGCGCTCGCGCCGGATCGCCGCGGCGAAGAACGGCACGAAGGGGATCAGGGGGATGTCCTTCACCCAGAAGGAGGCGTTGGTGCCGTAGATCGACTCCTCGAGGTCCGCCGTCGCCGAGCCGAAGCGGAAAGACCACGTGGGGGAGTCGTCCTCGCAGGTCGTGAAGATGCCGCGCCGCACCCGGTACACGCTGTCGCCGAGGCGCTCCATGCTCTCGCCGGACAGCCGGTAGAAGGGCGCGACCTTCGCCGCGGACTTGTAGACGACGCCCGTGCCCGTCTTGAGGTTGTAGTCGATCCGTTCGCCCGTGAGCTGGTCCTCGCCGTCGTAGAAGATCACGCGGCCCAGGGCGACGGCGTCGCCGGTCTCGCGGTTGAGCTCGACGCGGTCGGCGATCAGGCGGGAGCGACCGCGCGTGATCTCCACGTTGCCCGAGGCGACCAGCAGGTTGTCGGCGCCGACCTGCTCGAGCTGGTCGGCGAGAACGGTGACCTCACCGCCCGCCGTCCGCACCGCGACCGGTGCCCGGCCCTGGGCGTGGGCAAGGGTCGCGCCGGCCAGGAGGAGGCCCGGCAGCACCGCCACGAGACCGCGGAATGGAGGCCTCAAGTGTCTCGAAAGTCCTCGTCAGAAAAGGGACTCCATGCTATCAGCCCCCTTTTCGAGGGAGCAAGGTTTATCACCCGCGAGACCCCGCCGGAGCACGTCTCCGACCAGCGACAGCGAGCCCGCTACACAAATGATGGGGGTGCGCGGGGACCCAGCGACGAGGGCTAGTGCCTCGTCGGCCGACCCGGCCAGTTCGGGGGCCGCAGTGCCGGGGGGCAGCGCCTCGCGGAGGGTCTCGGGGTCGGCGGCCCGCGGATTCGAGGAGGCGGTCAGGATCAGGCGACGGGCGCGCGGCGCGAGAGGCGCCAGGATCCCGCGCGCGTCCTTGTCACGCAGGATCCCGACGACCAGCGTGAGCTCGGCGCCGGGGAAGTATTCGGCGAGCGAGGCCGCGAGCGCGCGGGCGCCGGCCGGGTTGTGGGCGCCGTCGAGGACGAGCCGGCGGTCGCCGACTCGCCGCACGTCGAAGCGGCCGGGCCAGCACGCGCGCGCGAGGCCCGCGCGCAGCGCCGGCT
>JBOHQB010000124.1:0-3438 GCA_050731995.1 Candidatus Rokuibacteriota bacterium | reverse complement strand
GTGAGCCGCGGATCGACGCACGACGTCTCCCAGTAGATGACGTTCTGGCGTGAGGCGGCTTCACTCGCGGCGCCGCACAGCGTGGACGCAAACGTGCCGGTGATGATCTTCACCCCCTCGCGCGCGGCGAGCCGGGTGGCCTCGGAGGCGACGGTGGTGGGATCGGGGCCGTCGCCGACGGCGAAGACCAGCTTCTTGCCCATCACGCCGCCGAACTGGCTGTTGATGAGGTCCCGCATGATCTCGTAGCCTTCGAGATGGAGCTTGCCCTGGACGGCGAGATTGCCGGTGAGCGGCTCCAGGACTCCGATCTTGTACTCGCCGCTGAGCTGCTGCTGCTGTCCCTGCACGACGCCGACGCCGAGCGCCAGCGCGACCAGACCAACCACCACCGCCCACCTGGTGTTCCTCATGCCCCGGCTCTCCTCTCGCTGATCCGCCTCACTGCACGCTCTCTCGCAGCCGGGAGCGTCGGCCCCCCCTGGCCGCACCTGAGAGCAGGAGGATCGCGCGGGCGAGGGTCAGCGTCAAGTGTCGCGGGGCGCCTGGACGTCGCGCAGCCGTCGCTCGAGGTATCGGCGCTCGGTGTCGTTGGTGACCAGCGTGAGCGCCCGCGCGTAGCTCTTCGCCGCTTCCGCCGAGCAGCCGAGGCGGCGCAGCAGGTCGGCGCGCGCGGAATGCAGCAGGTGATGGCGGTCGAGCTCGCCGCTGGCGGCGAGCGCATCGATGAGCGCAAGCGCCGGCCGAGGGCCGTCCACCATGGCGACCGCCGCCGCGCGGTTCAGGGACGCGATGGGGGAGGGCTGCAGACGCTCGAGCACGTCGTACAGGCGGACGATCTGGGGCCAGTCCGTGTCCGCAGCCCGCACCGCCTCGCAGTGCAGGGCGGCGATCGCGGCCTGGAGCGCGAAGGGCCCGGGACCGCCGCGCAGGGCTTCCTCGACGAGCGGCAGCGCTTCGTCGATCTGCGCGTGGTTCCAGCGGCGGCGATCCTGCTCTTCGAGAAGGACGAGGTCGCCGGCCGCATCGAGACGCGCATCGCGCCGTGAGTCGTGCAGGAGCATGAGCGCGAGGAGGGCCGTCGCCTCCGGCGGCGGCGGCGCCAGCAGCGACCTGACGAGGCGCGCCAGCCGGATCGCCTCGATGCAGAGGTCGGTCCTCACGAGGGCCTCGCCGCGCGTGGCCGCGTAGCCCTCGGTGAAGATGAGATAGATCACCGTCAGCACCGCGTCGAGTCGCGCCGGCAGGTCCGTCGTGTCGGGGACCGTATATGGAATGCCCGCGTCGCGAATCTTGCCCTTCGCGCGCACGAGCCGCTGGGCCATCGTCGCGGCCGGCACGAGGAACGCGCGCGCGATTTCGTCCGTCTCGAGGCCGCCCAGCGTGCGGAGCGTGAGCGCCACCTGCGCGTCGAGGGCCAGCGCCGGGTGGCAGCAGGTGAAGATCAGGCGCAGGCGGTCGTCGGGAATCTCGTGCGGGTCGTACTCGGGCGCCGCGAGCGCCTGGCCGAACCCGGCCGTGGTGTACGCGTCGAGCTTCTGCTCGAGGCGCGCCCGGCGCCGGATGCGGTCGATGGCCTTGTGCCGGGCCGTCTGGATGAGCCAGGCGCGCGGGACCTCGGGAACGCCGGAGGTCCGCCACTGCTCCACCGCGGCCGCGAAGGCTTCTTGAGCCGCCTCTTCCGCGACGTCGAAGTCCCGAACGAGCCGGATCAGGGCGGCGACGATCCGGCCCCAGTCGGAGCGGTAGACCGCCTCGACAGCCGCGCTAGGATCAAGGATATGCCCCACGATAAACAATTTACCGCCGGTGTCGATTCGGCCCCCCGGCCGTTCGATCTACTGATGGAGGGACCCGTGAAATACCTGATGCTGATTTGCCGTGACGAGCCGGTCTGGGACAGGCTCAGCGTGGCCGAGCGACAGCAGATCTACGCGGAAACGCTGGCGCTTTCGGAAGAGCTGACGGCGCGCGGGCAGTATCTTGGCGGCCATCCGCTGCACCCGTCGTCCGCCGCGACGAGCGTTCGGGTGCGCGATGGCAAGCGGCTCGTGACCGATGGACCGTTCGCGGAGACGCGCGAGCAGCTCGGCGGCTACATGCTCATCGACGTCAAGGATCTCGACGAAGCCATCGCCATTGCCGGACGCATTCCGTTGGCCCGCACGAGCACCGTCGAGATCCGACCGGTGAGGGAAGGCCTGCCGAAATAATATGGAGAAGGGGCTGGCGAGCATGAAATCGGTGGTGGAAGCCGAGGGGGCCACGCGATGATCACGGGACTGCGCGGAGCGACGATCTGGAGCGAAAACCTGAACAACCTGCTGCCGTTCTACCGCGACGTGCTGGGCCTCAAGGTGGGTCTCCAGATCGAGGGGTTCGCCGTCCTCGGTGATCTGGGAACGCCCGCGCTCGCGCTGGGCACGCACAGCGAGGTTCATGGCCGCAACACCGACCCGGCGCGCCACATGGTCGGCCTCGCCACCGACGACGTCGACGCCGACTGCAAGCGCTTGAAGGGCGCCGGCGTCGAGTTCGTGGAGGACCCGACGGATTACGGCACGCTGCGGATCGCGACGCTGAAGGATCCCGAAGGCAACCTGCTCCAGCTGCTGCAGCCGCTCCGATGAAGCTCTTCTACGGCTGGGTCATCGTCGCCGTCGGGATCGTCGTGACCTGCGTCGGGTTCGGCGCGATGCTCACGCTCAGCGTCTTCCTCCAGCCCATGGCGGAGGCGATGGGCTGGTCCCGCACCGGGATCGCGACGGCGGCGATGCTGAACTTTCTCTGCATGGGCGTCGGCGCGTTCATGTGGGGCGCGCTTTCCGATCGGTACGGCCCACGGACCGTGGTGCTGTGCGGCGGCGCCCTTCTCGGCCTCGGCATGGTCCTGGCGAGCCGGGCGACCACATTGCTGGAATTCCAGCTCCTCTTCGGCCCGATCGTCGGCGTGGCGTCGGGGAGCTTCTACGCGCCGCTGATCGCGACGACGACGAAATGGTTCACGCGTCATCGCAGCCTGGCCGTCGCGCTGGTCTCGGCGGGCTTGAGCGTCAGCGCGACGGTGATGGCGCCGCTCTCACGCTGGCTCATCTCGAGCTACGACTGGCGCACCGCGATGCTGGTCCTCGGCGACCTCGTGTGGCTCGTCATCATTCCGGCCGCCTTCCTCGTGCGTAACCCGCCGGCGGCGTCGCCGAGTGCCGTCCCGGTCGCCGCGTCGAGCGCCGGCCCCGACCTCACGATCGGGCAGGTCGTGCGCACGCCGCAGTTCGCCGCCATCGCGCTCACGCACTTCGCGTGCTGCGCCGCGCACTCGGGCCCGATCTTCCACATGGTCACCAATGCGATGGACCACGGCATTCCCGCGATGGCCGCCGTCACCGTGCTCGGCGTCGCCGGCCTCGCGTCGCTCAGCGGGCGCGTCGTCTGCGGGCT
>JBOHQB010000123.1:0-6762 GCA_050731995.1 Candidatus Rokuibacteriota bacterium | reverse complement strand
TAGCGGGTGGGTGTCCTATGGACCTGGGCGATTGGCGCTCCAGGATCAACGACCTAGATAACCAAATCCTCAACCTCCTCAACCAGCGCGCCGAGGCCGCCCTTCGGATCGGAGACCTCAAACGTCGGCGGGAGGCGCCTGCCTACGTGCCCGAGCGCGAGGCGGCGATCCTGAGACAGCTCGGCGAGGTCAACGCGGGGCCCCTGTCCGCCGACGCCGTCACGGCGGTCTGGCGGGAGATCCTCTCGGTGTGCCGGGCGCTGGAGGGCGGGCTGACCGTCGCCTACCTCGGGCCCCAGGCGACCTTCACTCACCAGGCGGCGCTGGCGCGCTTCGGGACGGCGGCCGACCTGTGCCCGGTCCGGACGATCGCCGACATCTTCGACGAGGTCGAGCGCGGCCGTGCCCACTTCGGTGTCGTGCCGGTCGAGAACAACACCGAGGGGGCCGTCAACGTCACGCTGGACCGGCTCGTGGACGCCGACGTCGTCATCTGCGGGGAGCACTACCTCGAGATCGGGCAGCATCTGCTGTCGCGCGCGGCGGACCTCGGCGAGATCAAGCGCGTGCTGTCGCACCCGCAGGGGCTCGCCCAGTGCCGGGCCTGGTTGTCGGCGCACCTCCCGGAGGTGCCGACCGAGGAGACCGCGTCCACGGCGGGCGCGGCCGAGATCGCCGCGGGCGACGCGACGGTGGCGGCCATCGCCTCCGATCTGGCCGCGCGCCTCTACGGCGTGCCGGTCCTGCGCGCGCGGATCGAGGACAACCGCGGCAACGCCACGCGCTTCCTCGTGCTGGGCCGGCAGCCGGCGGGCCCGAGCGGGCGCGACAAGACGTCGATCGTCTTCGCGATGCGCAACGAGCCCGGGGTGCTATTCCGCATCCTGGAGCCCCTCGCCGCGAACGGCATCAACCTGAGCAAGATCGAGTCTCGACCGGCCAGGCAGCGGCCCTGGGAATTCGTGCTGTTCCTCGACTTCGAGGGACACCGCGACACGCCCGTCGTGGCCGCCGCGCTCGAGGCGGTCGAGGCGCGAACCCTGTTCCTCAAAGTTCTGGGCTCGTACCCCGCGGGATAGAGGAGATCGCATGACGAGTCGCTGGGAGTCCCTGGCCAACGAGCATATCCTGGGCATCGCGCCGTACGAGCCCGGCAAGCCGACGGAGGAGCTGGAGCGCGAGCTCGGCATCGCCGACGCGATCAAGCTGGCGTCCAACGAGAACCCGCTGCCGCCGTCGGCGCGGGTCCAGAAGGCGATCGCCGCGGCGCTCAACACCCTGAACCGATATCCGGACGGCGGCGGCCACTACCTGCGCCAGGCGCTCGCCCGGAAGCACGACGTCTCGCCGAATCAGATCGTGCTCGGCAACGGCTCCAACGAGCTGATCGAGCTCGCCGTGCACACGTTCCTCAAGCCGGGCGACGAGGCCGTCGTGCCGCATCCGTCGTTCGTTGTCTATCCGATGATCGTCCAGGCGGCGGGCGGCATCCGCGTCATGGTCATGCTGCGCGACTACCGCCTCGACCTCGAGGCGATGGCGCGGGCGATCACGCCGCTGACGAAGATGGTGTTCGTCGCGAACCCGAACAACCCCACGGCGACGATCGTCACGGCCGACGAGGTCGAGCACTTCATGTCGCGCGTGCCCGAGCGGACGATCGTCGTCTTCGACGAGGCGTACATCGAGTTCGCCCTGGGGCCCGACTTCCCTGAGACGCTCCAGTACATCCGCCAGGGACGGAAGGTCCTCGTCCTCCGGACGTTCTCCAAGGCGGCGAGCCTCGCGGGGCTCCGCGTCGGCTACGGCATCGCGGACGCGGACGCGATCGCGCTGATGAACCGGATCCGGCAGCCGTTCAACGTGAACTCCCTCGCGCAGGTCGCCGCGCTCGCCGCCCTCGAGGACGAGGCCCACATCCTCGAGTGCGTGCGGATGATCGAGGCTGGGCGGCACTACCTCTACGACGAGTTCAAGGCGCTCGGGCTCCAGTACGCGCCCTCCCGCGCGAACTTCATCCTCGTGGACGTCGGCCACAGCGCGTCGGACATCTACCAGCGCCTGCTCAAAGATGGCGTCATCGTCCGGCCCATGACGTCGTTCGGCATGGAATCCGCGCTGCGCGTGTCGATCGGCACGCCGGAAGAGAACCGGCGCCTCGTGAAGGCGCTCCACGTTGTGCTGGGAAAGACATCGGCGTGATCCACCGGCTGGCGGTCCTCGGCGTCGGGCTGCTGGGCGGATCGGTTGCCCGGGCGGCGCGCGCGCGGCAGGTCGCCGGCGAGATCGTGGGTGTCGGCCGGGATGCCGGGCGGCTGGCCGGGGCGCTGCGCGACGGCACGCTCGACGGCGCGACCACCGACCTCGCGCAGGGAGTCGCGGGCGCGGACCTCGTCGTCCTCGGCGCGACGGTCGCGGCCAACCAGGCCCTGCTCGAGCGGGTCTGGGCGTCCGTCGCGGACGGCGCGATCGTGACCGACGTCGGCTCGACAAAGCGCTCGATCGTGCGTGCCGCCGAGCGGCTCGCGGCGACGCGGCCGCTCGCGTTCGTCGGGAGCCATCCGATGGCCGGCTCCGAGCGCAGCGGCTATGCCGCGTCACGCGCCGACCTGTTCGACGGCGCCCTCGTCATCGTGACCCCGACCGACGCGACCGAGCCGCGGGCGGTGAAGGGGATCACGGCGTTCTGGGAGGCGCTCGGGGCCCGTGTCACGGCGCTCGACCCCGTGACCCATGACCGCGGCGTCGCGGCGATCAGTCACCTGCCGAACCTGGTCGCGCACGCGCTGATGGCGGCCGTCGCGCGCGACGGGGCCGAGGCGCTGCCGCTCGCGGCGAGCGGCTTCCGCGACACGACCCGGATCGCCGCCTCGGATCCACGGATGTGGACCGACATCTTCCTGGACAACCGCGACGTGCTGCTTCCGCGCATCGCCGAGTTCCGCCGGGCGCTCGACGATCTGGAGGCGTTGATCCGCGCCGGCGACCGGGCGGCGATCGAGGCGGTGCTCGCGCGGATCAAGGCGGCGCGGGAGGGGCTCGCGTGAGGTTCCGGGTGCGGCCCGTCCGGCGCCTCTCGGGACACGCGACCGTGCCCGGCGATAAGTCGATCTCGCACCGCGCGGCGCTGCTGGGAGCGATCGCGGAAGGCGCGACCGAGATAAACGGCTACCTCGAGGGCGAGGATTGCCTGCGCACGATCGCGGCCGTGGAGGCGATGGGCGCGGACGTGACGCGCAAGGGGCCGGGCCACTACCGCATCGTCGGCGCGGGACTCCGCGGCCTCACCGAGCCCGGCGATATCCTCGACTGCGGCAACTCCGGGACCGCCGCGCGGCTGCTCATCGGCCTGCTTGCCGGTCAGCCGTTCTGCACGTTCCTGACCGGGGACGAGTCGATGCGGCGGCGCCCGATGGGCCGCGTCGCCGAGCCGCTCCGGCGGATGGGCGCCACGATCGTGGGGCGCGCCGACGGGACGCGGCTGCCGCTCGCGGTGCGCGGCGCCGCGCTGTTGCGCGCGATCGAGTACGCCATGCCCGTCGCGTCGGCGCAGGTGAAGTCCGCCGTGCTTCTGGCCGGTCTCTACGCGGACGGGCCCGTGACGGTCATCGAGCCCGCGCCGTCGCGGGATCACTCGGAGATCATGCTCGCCGCCTTCGGCGCGCGGCTCATCAGCGCCGAGCGGTCGGTGACGCTCCAGCCCGGCTTGCTCACGGGAACGACGGTGCGGGTCCCCGGGGACATCTCCTCGGCCGCCTTCATGCTCGTGGCCGCGGCGATCGTGGGCGACGCGCGGGTGACGCTGGATGGCGTCGGCGTCAACCCCTCGCGCACGGGCGTCCTCGACGTGCTGGAGGCGATGGGCGTCCGGGTGGAGCGGAGCGAGGAGCCGACGGCGGGCGAGCCCATCGCCGCGCTGACGGTCGGGACGAGCGCGCTCCGCGGCGCGCGCGTCGGCGGCTCCCTGATCCCGCGCCTCATCGACGAGGTTCCCGCGCTCGCCGTCGCCGCCGCCGTGGCCGCCGGACCCACCGAGATCGCCGACGCGACGGAGCTGCGCGTGAAGGAGTCGGATCGGATCGCCGCGATCGCCCGGCAGTTGGGCGCGCTCGGCGCGCGGATCGAGGAGCGGCCCGACGGCATGCTCGTCCACGGCGGCGCGCGCCTCCGCGGCGCCCGGGTGCAGAGCGGCGGTGATCACCGGATGGCGATGGCGCTCGCGGTGGCCGGGCTCGTCGCCGAGGGCGAGACGGTGGTCGAGGACGTCGCCTGCGTGGCGACGTCGTTCCCGGACTTCGCCGCCACGCTCAACGCGCTCGCCGGCACCGACGCGATCACAGTGGAGCCATGAGCGTGGGCGCGCGTGAACCGGTGATCACCATCGACGGCCCCGCCGGCGCGGGGAAGAGCACAGTGGCTCGGCTCCTAGCCCTCCAGCTTGGTCTGGCATACGTTGACTCTGGATCTCTCTATCGAGCTGTAACGTGGCTACTGCAAGAGCATGGCGCTGCAACGGAGCCGAACCTCAGCGATGCGGGCGAAGAGGACGTGCTCCGACAGGTTCAGGACCCGACCAAGCTCGAACTGCGAAATGATCCAGAGGGTTCAACACGGCTCTATTTCGATCATAAGGACATTTCTGTTGCGATCAGATCCTCACGCGTTGAGACTCTCGTACCCTTCGTGGCGCGTCGGCGCCGAGTCCGCGAGGCCATCACGGCTTTCCAGCGTCGACTTGTGTCGAATAAGGGAGCCGTGGTGGAGGGACGTGATGTAGGGACTGTTGTATTCCCGGATGCACCACTGAAGTTTTTCTTAACGGCGAGCATCAAATCACGTGCACAGCGGAGATTTCTGGAGCTCAGACGAAAGAATGACTCCAAACCGTTGGCCGATTGCATCCGAGACATCGAAGCGCGAGACGAACTAGACCGGACACGCGAGGTCGCGCCACTCTTGCCAGCACCTGACGCAGTGGTGGTGGACACATCAGGATATACGGTAGGGCATACTCTCGAGGCACTCCTCGAGCACGTGATTGAGCGTTTTCCCCAGTACGCCCTTGTTAGGCCCTACCCCTCAACACCGCCAGTAACGCTAATTGCGGTCGCGGGACCAATTGGCGTTGGAAAGTCGACTTTTTGTGAGTGGCTGGGCCGGAACCTCTCTGTTCCAGTATTCGCCGAAAACCCTGATGAGAACCCTTACATTCACCTCTACTACAGTCAGCCAGACCGGTGGGCACTGCACTCACAGATGTGGTTCCTGTACCGAAAGCACGAGTTGCTGATCTCGATTGGAGATCAGAAGACCACTGGAATCATAGACAGAACGCTCCATGAGGATTATATGTTTGCTCGGGTTCTGTCGGCTTCCGGTCGTCTTTCAGAAAGTGATCTTGAGCTATACGAGCATTGGTACCGACTGGTCTTTTCACTTGTGCCGCAGCCGACTGTAGTCGTGTCACTCGAGGCTTCTACGGAGACACTTCGGCAGCGTATTGCAGACCGGGCGCGCCCGTACGAAAAAACTCTTGATCGCGACTTTCTCGACGCACTCAATCGCGAGTACAACGCCTGGATCACGGAGTACACCGACGCGCCGGTGATTCGTGTAAATACTGAGACCACTGATGTGCGCCAGCAGTCGATGCGAGAGGAGATTTTAGCGCGTGTGCACGAGACGCTGGGTGCTGTGGAGATGGAGTCATGAGCCATCTGGTGCGCCAGCAAATCAGAGAGCTGATGGTAGGAACGCCTCCTCTCATTGAAGGTGCTCCGGTATCAGGGACCCCCGAATTTGAGGAAGTGCTTCAACCTGACAGCTTTGATCTGCGAATTGGTGTGGTTGTGGCGGGGGGAGTAGAGAAAGTTGAATCCGATAAGAGCCTACCGTATCTGTTGCCGCCAGGGGAAATGGCTATCATAATTACGGCTGAAAATGTAAACATTCCCGCAACGTTGGCTTCGGAGGTGAGTGCTCGACAGTCGATCTTGAATGACGGACTCTTGGTGCTTGCTGCTCCTCATGTTGATCCTGGCTACTCGGGCCCACTTGCGGCGAGGGTAATTAACCTTCTTGATAAACCGTACCGACTGTCGTTTGGCGCGCCGATTCTGACAGCCCGCTTCTATCAACTTGCCGCGGCAACTGAACGGCCCTATGAAGCGCGAGTATCGCGGAGCCAAAAGATCGAGCGCGCACTGAGAGAATCACGGGACACTTTTAATCGGTTGTTCCTTCGAGAAGAGGACCTAGTCCTCAAGAAGGAGCTACGGAGCGAGGCGCTTATCCAGGCGTTACAATGGCTTTCGTTATTGATACCTGCAATTGCTGTCGTGCTGCCTTTTTCGCTCCCATTTTTCTGGGAATTGGGGTCGCAAGCCGTTCAACAGCGCCCAGAACTGGTGAGTGTAGTTACCCTTGTCGCAACCGTACTCCTGTTGCCGCTATTCGTCCTCTACATTCGCTCTATTGTGAGGCTGTGGCGATTGATGGGACGGCGTTAGCATATGCTCTACGCCGTCCTCAAACCGATCGTCGTGGCGATCTGTCGCGGCTACTGGCGGCTCGAGACACGGGGGCGGGAGCGTGTGCCGCCGCGCGGGCCGCTGATCCTCGTCTCGAACCACTCGTGCGTGCTCGATCCGCCCTTCATCGGCGCGGCGGCCCCGCGCCGGCTGACGTTCCTGGCGAAGGCCGAGCTGTTCCGCATCCCGCTGCTCGGCCCCCTCATCCGGGCGCTCGGCGCGCACCCGTTGC
>JBOHQB010000122.1:0-3129 GCA_050731995.1 Candidatus Rokuibacteriota bacterium | reverse complement strand
CTTCGAGGTGCCGCTGGCCGAGCGCATCGCCGCGATCCGTGCCCGCAAGGCCGACGAGCGCGTGCGCAGCCGGGCCAACGCGGCCCGCCGCCAACGCGCCTCGGCGGTGCCTGTCCGCTGAGCCGAGACGTCGGGAAAACCAACGGGGGGTTGCGGGTACGCTCGCAACCCCCCGGAAGATCTGGAGCGGGCGACGGGATTCGGACCCGCGACCCTCGGCTTGGGAAGCCGATGCTCTACCACTGAGCTACGCCCGCACGAGGGCCTACTTCAGCGACATGCTGTACGCCTGGATCACCTCGTCCGACCGCGCCTTCCAGTTGACCCGCTTGGACACGCCATAGAGGTCGATCTGCTGATAGAGCGGCACGGCCGGCGTCTCGTCGATCCAGAACTTGTTGATCCGATGGTACATCTCCAGGCGCTTCTTCTCGTCCATCGTCGACTGCGCCTGCTCCACCATCCCGTTGAAGTCCTCGTTGTGCCAGTTCACGAAGATGCCCGGCGTCTTGAAGAGCGGTGTGTAGATCGAATCCGCGTCCATCGTCGGCGAGCCCCAGCCGATCAGCCAGACGGGGCCGGCCTTGTGTACGTAGACCATGTTGTTCAGGTACGTCACGAAGTCGTAGGTCCGGAGCGTGGTGCGGATGCCCGCCTTGTTGAGCTGGCCCGTGATCGCCTCGGCGACCTCCTTGTCGCGCACGTACCTTCCTTGAGGTCCGTGCAGCACGATGTCGACGCCGCCGCCGAAGCCCGCCTCGGTCAGGAGCTTCTTCGCCTTGGCGACGTCGTGCTTGATCGGCACGAGCTTCGGGTCGTGGCCGAAGTGCATGGACGGCAGCATCGTCGCGACGCGAACGCCCTTGCCGTCGAGCACGTTCTTGATGATCTCGTCGGCGTCGATCGCGTAGCCGATCGCCTGGCGCACCCGCTTGTCGGCGGTCGGCCCCGCGTAGGGCCCCGTCGGCTTGTGCTGGGCGTCCATCTGGTGCGTGTAGTACATGAGCTGGATCGTCCGGATCGACGGCGCCGTGGACAGGAAGAGCTTCGGGTGCTTGTCGATGATCGCGGCCAGGTGCGGTGGGATGTTCACGGCGACGTCGATCTCACCGTTCTGCAGCGCGGCCACGCGCACGGCGTCGTCGGGAATCGGCCTGAACACCACCGTCTTGATCTTGGGCGCGCCCCGCCAGTACTGGTCGTTGGCCTCCAGCACGATCTCCTCGTCCTTCGACCAGCGCACGAGCTTGTATGGCCCGGTGCTGACGGGCGCCTTCGACAGGGACGCCGTGTCCTTGTCCTTGGAGGCCTTCGGCGGCATCATGCCGCTCTGCACGAAGGTCATCACGACGGTAAACGTCGGCCACGGCTTCTTCGTGTGGACGCGGACCGTGTACGGATCCACGATCTCGACGCGGTCGATCAGCGCGAAGAAGGTCGCGCCGCGCAGCTTGCCCTGCCCCTGCGCCAACCGCTCGAGGGTGAACTTCACCGCTTCGGCGTCGAACGTCTCGCCATTGTGGAACTTGACTCCCTTGCGGAGCTTCACCTCCCAGGTCGTGGGCGCGACGAGCTTGGGCATCTCCGTGGCGAGCGCGGGGATAACTTTAAGGCTCGGGTCGCGCTCGTAGAGCGTGTCGTATATGTGCCGCCCGACGTTCGACGCGGGAGTCTCGGACTGGTTCGCCATGTCGAGCGTCGTCGGATCGACGCCCTGGGCGATCACGACCTTGCCCTCGGGGGCCGCCGCCGCCGCGACCGGCAGGACGAGAACCAGGGCGGCAATGACAAGAATGCGCCAAGTAATCCTCACGGGAGCCTCCTCGAGCGAGGTGGTGGACGTCGCAAGTGTGCCGATACTTTATGGGGCGCCGGCTGACGAGTCAAGGTACGCGAGGGCCTCGCCGCGGGTCCGCACGAGGCCGAGCGCCTGGGCTTCCCGGAGCCGATCGAGGTGGTGACCGACCTCCGGCCCCGGCCGGATTCCGAGCCGCGCCATCACGTCGTCACCCGTCAGGAGCGCGCCCGCGCCGAGCGCCGCCTCCTGCTGCCGCCAACCGACCAGCAGCTCACGCACCACTGCGGCGCGCCGCCAGGTGTGGAGCGGCGAGGCCCCGGTCAGGGCGGCCGCGTCCACGAGGGCGAGGAGCAGCAGGTCGCGCGTCTCCTCGCCGAGGTCACGGTAGAAGCGGTAGCGGGCCCGACGCGTGATCGCGCGGGCCTGCGCAAGATGCATCGGCCGCAGGTGATGCCGGACGAGCCGCTCGACGACGTCGGCGACACGCCCGGGCAGCCGCAGCCGCTCGCCGATCTGCCGGGCGCGCGCCGCGCCGATGACGTCGTGCTCGAAGAAGCGCACGCGCCCGTCAACGACCCGCCGCGTCTCGGGCTTGGCGACATCGTGCAGGAGCGCCGCGAGCTTGAGCCCGACGCCTCGCGTGACGCCGCCTCCAAGCTCCTCACCCATATGCGCGTCGAGCTCCTCGCCGAAGGGGGCGAGCCGCGCGAGGCGTGGCAGCAGGCGGTCCGTCGCCTCCACCGCCCGCAGGGAGTGCTCGAGCACGTCGAACCGGTGGGGCGCGGGCTGGCCGACGCCGCGCATCGCCTCGATCTCGGGCAGCACCCGGCGCAGCAAGCCGAGGGCGTCCGCACGGCGCAGCGCCCGGGCGCTCCGCGGGGTGCCGAAGGTCAGGAGCATCTCGTCGCGGACACGCTCGACGGCGACTCCGGCAAGCGCCGGCGCGACCTCGCGAATCGCGCGGGCGGTCGCCGGCGTGAGCGCGAAGCCCAGCGTCGCCTCGAGCCTCACGCCGCGGAGCGCGCGCAGCGGGTCGTCGGCGAGAACGCGCGGCCCGGCCAGGCGCAACCGGCGGCGGCGGAGGTCCGCCAGGCCCCCGGTGGGATCGGTCACCGGCGCCCGTCCACGCGTCAACAGCGCACCGAGATCGACGGCGAGCGCGTTCACCGTGAAGTCGCGGACGGCCAGATCGGCGTCGAGGGTTGGCGCGCGCCAGTCGGTGACGTCCAGGTGGTGGCGGCCGACGACGACGCGCGCGGCGCCGCGCTCGGCGTCGAGGACGACGACCGTGCCGCCCAGACGCGCCGCCGCGCGCCGGGCCAGCGCCACGG
>JBOHQB010000121.1:0-1807 GCA_050731995.1 Candidatus Rokuibacteriota bacterium | reverse complement strand
GCACGAGCAGGCCGCTCTCGTTGTCCTCCACCACCTCCGGGATACCGCCCACGCGCGTGGAGACGCTCGGGCAGCCGAAGCACATGGCTTCGAGGATGCTGAGGCAGAAGCTCTCGGCGTCGGAGGTATAAAGGCCGACGTCGGCGATTTGAAGATAATCCTCGATGGCGTGGACCTTCTCGCGCACGATCACGCGGTCGGCCAGGCCGAGGCGCCGCACGTCGCCGGCGAACGGCGCGAACGCCTCGCCGGCGAGTATGAGGAGCTTGAAGGCCTCGCGCGGGCGCACGCGCGAGGCGGCCTCCAGCAGAAGGTCGACCCGCTTGCCGTGGCGCAGGTTGGACGAGTGCACCACGAGGACTTCGTCGCCGAGGCCGAGCTCGCGGCGGACGGCCTCGGGCGGGCGGCTGGGCGGGCGCGGAGCGAAGAAATTGTGGATGACCTCGATCGGGCCGTCGAAATCGAGCACGCGCTGGGTTTCGCGCCGGAGCGACTCGGACACGGCGGTGACCGCGTCCGACGAGGTCAGCGCGTGCTTGATGGCGGGCCCGTAACCGGCGTCGCGACCGAGGAGCGTCGTGTCCGTGCCGTGCAGTGTCGTGACGACGCGGGGCTGCTGGCCGGGTGGGAGCATCGCGCGCGCGAGCATGGCGGCGGTGGCGTGAGGCACGGCGTAGTGGACGTGGAGCACGTCGAGGCGATGGTCGCGGCTCACCGCCGCCATGCGCACGGAGAGCGGCAGGGTGTAGTCGGGGAACCGGAACAGCTCGTACTCGTTGATCGCGACCGGATGGAAGTGCAGGCGTGGCGCGTCCGAGGGCAGGCGGAAGGGGCGCTCGTAGGCGATGAAGTGCACGTCGTGCCCGCGTGCCGCGAGGTCCTCGCCGAGCGCGGTCGCCAGCACGCCGCTGCCGCCGACCGACGGGTAGCAGGTGATGCCGACGCGCAGCGTGTCCGCGGCCATCTCAGGAACCGTGCGCGCCGGCGGGCAGCATGTCAGCCCGACAGCTCCGTGAAGGCTTCATCCGATCGCTCGATGTCCTCCCGTCGAAGGTATGCGATCTCCGGCGCGTCCTCCGGCCGAAGATACGCCTGCTCGCCCGCGCCCGTCACGTAGTGCGTGCAGTGGATCACCGACTGCATCCACCGGAGCCGCGTGTCCCGCGTCGGGCTGATCTGCTCCTTCCCGAAGGCGGAGGCCGGCGCCGGCACCGTGACGAACGAATCGCCGCCCTCGTGCAGGTACAGCCCGCCGTCGCGCGCGCGCGCTCGAACGATCGCCCCCTCGTGCAGCACGTCCACGAAGAAGTCCTCCACGTCGCAGGCGCGGCGGCGCGCCACCGGATCGCTCGAGCGCACGACCTCCACGCCGTCGAGCAGGCCCATCCCACGGTACATCTCGAGACAGAAGTCGGCCACCCTCTCCGCCGATGTCTTGCGGAACAGGTCGATGACGAAGTGATCCACGTAGTTCGTGAGCTGCCCCAGCGTCCTGGCATGCCAGCCCGCGGCGATGCGCTTGGCGTAGAGCGGGGAGAACTTTCGCTGGAGTCTGCTGACGACCGCGAAGTTCAGGCGCGCGGGCCGGCCCGTCGAGCGATGGCGCAGGATCGTGCCTGTCTCGCGCGGGTCGTGGTCGCTGTCGTGGCAGAAGTACACGACGCGCCCGCCGATCTCCGCCTGCAGGCGCCGCGCGGTCCGGATCTTGGCCACGAGGAACCGCCGCGGGAAGAAGCCGCAGGGCTGCTGGCCGAACGCGATGACCGGCCCGACGCTCATCCGGAGCGGCCCTCGCCGGGGCGAACCC
>JBOHQB010000120.1:0-2616 GCA_050731995.1 Candidatus Rokuibacteriota bacterium | reverse complement strand
GCCGGGGGACCCCACACCGGGCGGGGGTGGCTCGGCGCCCGGGGCTGTCCGCCGCGGCAGGCCCCGCGGCCGCGACGGCCGGAGAATCAGACGGAAATCCGGGAACGCAGGCGCGCGGCGTCGGCGGCCAGCATCCGGTTCGACCAGACGGTGACGCTCGAGCGGGCCACGAGCGCGCGCACCGCCGCGCGGGGGATCTTGATCGGCCGCGTCGCGGCGAGCGGGTTCGCGTGCGCGGCGATCGCGCCGAGCGTGCCGAGGCCGATCAGCAACGGCCAAGCGCAGGCCAGCCGCATGCGCCACTCGGCGCGCGGCACGGCCAGCGTGTAACGCCACGCGACATCGTAGTGGTCGAGCGCCAGCCGGAGCAGCCGCTCGAGCAACGGCCGGGCACGGCGCGCGCGCTCGGGGTCGAGGAGATCGTGGGGCACCAGGCCGAGCGTGGCCAGCTCGCGCGCCGGGAGGTAGCACCGCCCGTGGCGCAGGTCGCCCGGCACGTCGCGCAGCACGTTCGTGAGCTGGAGCGCCTTGCCGAAGCGCACGCCGGCGGCGCACATCCCGGCGCGGTCCCAGCCGGCGAGACGCCGGCGGTGAGCCGCGTGGAGCGTCGTCCAGAACTCGCCGACGCAGCCGGCGACGAGGTAGGTGTAGCGGTCGAGGTCGTCGAGGGTCTCGAGGGCGCCGAGCGACGCCGCGTCCTCACCGGGGAAGCGCGAGAGGTCGAAGAGCATCCCCTCCGTGATCGTCGCCAGCACGCCGCGCACCGCCGTCGCGTCGTCGGCAGGGAGGGCCCGCACTCGCGCCAGGATCTCGTCGACGCGCTCGAGAAGCCTCCGCTCGGGCGCGTGCGCCTGATGCGGCGCGCAGGCCCGCGCCACCCCGCCCACGTCCGCCGGCTGTCCCGCGAACGCCACGCGCAGCGTCCAGAGATGGGACATGCGATCGGCGCGCGCGATGAGGCGTGTGTCGGCGACGGTGTCGGCGGCGCGCGCGAGGAGATAGGCGAGCCCGATCGGCTCGCGCACGCCGCGCGGGAGGACGGCGAGCGAGATGTGGAAGCTCCGGCTCACGCGCCGGAGCAGATCACCCAGGAGATCGGTCAATCGTAGTCGAACGGGCGGCGCGGCGGGTCGGGCGTGTCTTTGGCCTTCTTCAATCCCTCCTGGAACTTGCGGTCGAGGACCGACCCCTTCTTGCCCTCGGCCTCGACGCCCTGGCGGAAGCGCTCCTCGATGTCGGCCGACCGCGCGCGAAGCTTGTCGAGCGCGGCGCCGAGGTCGCCGACCGTCCGCTTGGGCGGCGGCGCCTCGTGCGCGATCACGGCCGCCAGCTCGGGATCCACCGTGAGCTTGGCCTCGCAGCACGGGCACGCGACGACGAAGGACGGCTTCGACATGGCCGACACGCTAGCAGCGGCCCTCGGCGGAATCAAGCCTCGCCGCGCCGCGCGCCGGCCGCGTAGAATGCCTCCAATGGCGGACCTCGTCAACGAGTTCTCCTGGTCACGCAGCCGCGACAACACATTCCAGGAGTGCCGGCGTCGGTACTTCTACCGCTACTACGGCTCCTGGGGCGGCTGGGACGCCGACGCCGCCCCCGACGTCCGGCGCCTCTACGTTCTCAAGCAGCTCGGCTCGCGCCAGATGTGGGGGGGCCGGGTCGTGCACGACGCGATCGAGATGGCGCTGCACGTCTACCGCGACGGGCGCGACGTGCCGGTCGAGCCGTTCGTCGCCGACGTCCTCGAGCGGATGCGGGCCGAATGGCGCTCGTCGCGCGACGGACGGTATCGCGACAGCCCCAAGACGGTCGCGCTCTTCGAGCACGAGTACGGGGTGCCGCTCAAGCCCGAGGTCTGGCAGGCGCTGAGCCGGAACGTGACCACGTGCCTCCGGAACTTCTTCCGGCTGCCGCTCCTGACCGCCATCAGAAAAACCGCGCCCGAGCACTGGTCCATCGAGCACTGGTCGAAGGTCTTCGACTTCGAGGGTACGGTTGTGTGGACCGCCCCCGACTTCGGCTTCTGGACCGACGAGGGGCGACTGCAGCTCGTGGACTGGAAGACGGGCGCGGCCGATCCGGACGCGGCGGCGTTCCAGCTCGGCTGCTACGCGCTCTACGCGCGCGAGGTCCTGGGCGTCGAGCCCGCGCGCGTGGATCTCATCGAGGCGAATCTGCGCCAGCCCGCGGTGACGCCGGTGCGCTGGGACGACGCCCGGCTCGAGCGCATCCGCGAGCAGATCCGGCTCTCCATCCGCTCGATGAAGGCCTACCTCGCGGATCCCGCGGCGAACGGCGCGCGCATCGAGGACTTCGAGCGCACCGAGGAGCTGCGCCTCTGCCGCTGGTGCAACTTCCGCGCGGTCTGCCGCCCCGAGTTGGAAGGCTTCTAGCCCGAAGGTCCCCCTCCCCCAAGAGTGTATGGTGTTGAGTTTCTTGACGAAGACATGTCTCTGCGACCGGGCGTTCTGGCTACAGGGTGAGGGAGACTCCGAGCCGATCGAGGCTGGAGCGGGGTGGGCATCGTGATTTTGTCGAACTCGATCGCCGGGTCTGACTTCAGGCGGATGCGATCCTTCACGATGGTCCGCAGATGGCGCAGGAGCGACTGGAAGC
>JBOHQB010000119.1:0-8901 GCA_050731995.1 Candidatus Rokuibacteriota bacterium | reverse complement strand
TCTTTCGCCGCGCGCCGATCCCCTACGCCATCGCCTACGTCACGCTCGCCGAGGGACCCACGATGATGACGAACATCGTCGACTGCGATCTCGACGCGATCCGGATCGGCCAGGCGGTGCGCGTCGCCTTCAAGCCGGCCGAGGGCGGGCCACCGGTGCCGATGTTCTCACCCGCGTAGGGTCTCTCCGGCTACGGGCTCACGTGACGGATGAACCTCTCCGGCGCGTCTTCCCCCCACTGGCTCACGAACGCCTCTTCCACCGCCAGGAGATTCGAGCCGCTCTTCGCGTTGAGCCGGTCGGTGTCCGCCCACCGTTCGTGCACCCGACCCCACGGGTCGCACCAGTAGTCGTAGACCTGGCTTCCCAGGAGATGCCGCCCGACTCCCCACATGTGCTCGTACTTGCCGAGGCGGGTCAGGTACTCGTGATCCATGAACACCGCGTCCACGTCCGGGACCTCGAACGACATGTGGTTCAGGCCCGCCCGCTCGTTCGTCACGCAGAACAGCGAGTGGTGGTCGACGTACTCGTCCCCGCAGTCGCAGCGGTTGAACGAGCCGATGATGTTCTCCCGGTCGCCCGCGTAGACGTCGTCCGAGCAGATGAACCCCAGCGTGTCGCGGAACCACTGCACCGTCTCGCGCACCTTGGGCGTGCCGAACACACCGTGGCCGATCCGCTTGATCGGCGCCGGTGACTTCCGCAGACGCATCAGCTCGCCGGCCCGGCGCAGCGGCTCGGTCCCCGTGTTCATGTGCTGGCGCGCGACGGGGATGGCCGGCGGCGTCTCGATGCCGTGGACGACCTCGATCTGGTAGCCGTTCGGCTCCCGCAGGCGCACGCGCTTGCCCCCGCCCGGCTCGTCGATCGACTCCACCGCCGAGGCGCCCGGCGCCTTCGCCACCCGCGCGAGATCCTCCTCGCTGGCGGCGGCGTAGGCGAATCCCACGAACATGGGCTCGCCCTTCTCCGTCACGTGGAGGTGGTGGCGCGGGTCGGTGCCGCGCATGTAGAGGGCGGTCGGCGTCCGGGCCGACCGGATCAGGCCGAAGTGGGTGAGAAACTCCTCCATCCGGTCCAGGTCCGGGGCGCGGAGGCGCCCGTACGCGAGGTCCTTCACCTTGATCGCTGCCATCACCCTGCCTCCTTTCATCGGTCTGCAGCGGGGCTCGCGTCCGCGTCGCCGCCCGCGCGGAGACCGAGATACGCCTCCTGGATGCGGGCCTCGCGCCGCAGGACCGACGGGGGACCGTCCGCGACGACGCGGCCCTCCTCGAGAATATACACGCGGTCGGCGATCTCTAGCGCCCGCGCGACGTTCTGCTCGACGAGCAGGATCGCCACGCCCTCGGCGTGGATCGCCCGGATGATCTCGAACATGTGTTCGACGACCGCCGGCGCGAGCCCGAGCGACGGCTCGTCCAGCAGCAGCAGGCGGGGCCGCGCCATCAGCGCGCGGCCGATGGCCACCATCTGCTGCTGGCCGCCCGAGAGCGCGCCCGCGAGCTGGCGTCTGCGCTCGCGCAGGATCGGAAAAAGATCATAGACCCGCTCCAGCGATTCCCCCCTCGCGCGGCGGGCCTCGCGGCGGTAGCCGCCCATCTCGAGATTCTCCTGCACGGACATCCGCGTGAACAGCCGACGTGCCTCCGGCACGAGCGCGATCCCGTGCATGCACACGCGGTGTGCCGGGACGGCGGCCAGGTCGACGCCGGCGAAGCGCAGCTCCCCCGAGCGGGCGCGCTGGAGACCGGCGATGGTGTTGACGAGCGTGCTCTTGCCGGCGCCGTTGGGCCCGATCACCGAGACCACCTCGTCCTCCGCCACCGTGAGCGACGCGTCCCAGACCGCGGGGGCGTCGCCGTACGCGACGGACAGGTGGCGCGCCTCAAGCAGCATGGGCCTTCCCGAGATAGACCTCGACGACGCGCGGCGCCCGCATCGCCTCGTGCGGAAGGCCGGCGGCGATCACCTCGCCCTCGTTGAGCACCACGACGCGGTCCGACAGCTCCAGGACCGCGCGGATCAGGTGCTCGACGAAGAGGATGGAGACGCCGCGCTCTCGGATCTCGCGGATCAGCCGGATCGCGCTCGCGATCTCGACGGGGTTGAGCCCGGACAGCACCTCATCGAGCAGGATCACCCGCGGCCGGCCCGCCAGCGCGCGGGCGAGCTCCAGGAACTTGCGCTCGTGCAGGTTCAGCTCGTGAGGGAGCGCCGCCGTCCGCCGGCCGAGGCCCGTGAACTCGAGCCAGGCGCGCGCCTCGGCGCGGGCCTGGCTCGGCGAGCAGCGGGCGGCCCCGAACGTCGCGGCCAGCGCCACGTTCTCCAGCGCGGTGAAGTGCGCGAAGGGCCGCGGGATCTGGTACGTGCGCGAGATCCCGAGGGCCGCGATCTCGTGCGCCCGGCGGGCTGACAGCGTCTCCGCCCCCAGCGTGACGCGCCCCCGGTCGGCCTCGTAGTGCCCGCTGATGACGTTGATCAGAGTCGTCTTGCCCGAGCCGTTCGGGCCCACGAGGCCGACGATCTGCCCCGGCCCGACGTCGAGACTCACGCCCCGCAACGCCTGGATCCCCCCGAACGCCTTCCACACGTCCCGGCACGCGAGCGCCGGCGGCGCACCACGCCACCCGGCGTGAGCACCGTCCCCGCCGCCGGTGACGCCCACCGCCGGGGCCTCGGCGGCCCGCCGGCGCCACGGGGCGCGCCAGCGCCGGAGGATCGCGGGCACCACGCCCTCGGGCAAGAGCAGGATCACGAGGATCAGGGCGAAAGCGACCACGGCGCGTCCGAGGACGGCCTGCTGGCCACCGGTGAAGGCGAAGAGCGACGCCGTGATGATCGTGGCGCCCACCGCGGGCCCGAGCCAGTGCCGTGCGCCGCCGAGGACCGACATGAGGACGACGTAGAGCGGCACCGTAATCGAGAAAGTCTCGCCGACCGTGACGTAGCTCACGTACATCGCGTGGATGCCGCCGGCGATGCCGGCGATGCCCGCCGACAGCGCGAACGCCATGAGCTTGTACCGGAACGTCGGCACGCCCTCGACCTCGGCGACGTCCTCGTCGTCGTGGATCGCGTACAGGCCCAGGCCGAGCCGCGAGTGGGCGATGGCGTGGGCCGCCGCCACCGTGGCCACGGCCAGGGCGAGGCCGAGGAGGTAGAAGGTCCCCGTGGGCGACGCCAGCCATCGGGGCAGCGGGACCGCGCTCAGATAGACGCCGGGCCCGCCGTCGATGGGCGTGTTCAGGACGATCGTCGCGAGCACGAAGGTGATGGCGAGGGTCAGCAGGCCGAACAGCTCGCCCCGGAGGCGCTTGACTCTGAAAATCACGGTGCCGATGCCCGCCCCGAGCAGCGCCGCCATCGCGCCGGCGGCCGGCAGCGTCCATAGAAATGGGACTCCCATGCCCGCGGCGAGGCTCGCGGTGGTGTACATCCCGGCGCCGAAGAAGGCGCCGTGACCAAAGCTGAAGTAGCCCGCGTAGCCGCTGAGGATGCTCCAGCTGGTGGCGAGCGCGATCCAGGAAAAGATCAGGTAGAGGAACGACTCGTAGAACGCCGGCAGCCCCACGACCGCCAGCGCGCCGAGACCGAGTCCGGCCGCCAGGAGACCGACGGCGACGGGGCGACTCCCCTCGCTCATACCCGGCCGGGCCTCGCGATCAGGAGGAGAATGAGCACGGAGAACGAGACCAGGGGTGCCCACGCCGGCGAGACGACGGCCATGGTCACCGACTCGCTGACGCCGATGAGGAAGCCGGCGAAGAGCGCGCCGACCGGGTTGGCGAGGCCCCCGATGATCACGACCGCGAACACGACCCCGACCCAGGTCCAGATCTGGGCCGGCGCGAGGGTCGAGATCAACGCGATGTAGACGCCGGCGATACCGGCATAGGCTGCGCTCACCCCGGAGAGGAGCAGCGCCTGAACGCGGTGGTTCACGCCGAACGCGGCGGCGATCGCCGGGTCCTCGGCGCTCGCCCGCAGCGCCCTGCCCACGTAGCTCCAGCGCAGCCACGCCCAGGTGGCGAACGCCAGCGCGGTCGCCGTCAGACAGGCCAGCATCTCGAGCGTCGGAAGGAAGAGAGGCCCGAGTCGGACCGAGGCGGTCGCGTACGCGGTCTCGTAGCGACGGAAGTCGGCCGTCCAGAACCACTGGATCAGCGACTCGAGAATGACGGCGAGGCCGAAGGTGACGAGCAGCGAGGTGAACTCGGTCACGCGGAAGTAGGCGAAGACCGTGTGCAGCCCGACGCCCAGGGCGAAGAAGGCCGGGACGATGGCCGCCGCCGCCAGCCACGGGGCGAGGTGCAGCGCGGCGCCGAGCTGGTAGGTGAGATACGCGGCCAGGAGCGCCAAGCCGAAGTGCGCGAGGTTGACCAGGCGCAGCAGGCCCCAGGAGAGGCTCAGGCCGAGGGCGAGGAGGCTATAGATCCCGCCCGCGAGCAGGCCCGACACCACCGCCTGCCCGAGGAGTGTCAGGCTCGGCACGCGATCAGGGCGGGAGGAGCCTGGCGCCCGGCGCGGCGAAGTCCCTGGGCCACACCACGACCCACTTGCCGTCCTGCACCTGTTTCACCTTGAAGAGGTCGTCGCCGTAGTTGTTGGGACCGTCGAAGCGCAGCGTGCCGATGATCGTGTCGACGCGGTTCGTCCGGAGCCACTGCCCCAGGAGCTTGTCGTCGAGGCTCTTCGTCGCCGTCACCGCCGCCTCGATCAGCTGCCACGCGGCGAACGAGCCGGCCACCTGCGTGTCGACGTACGGGTAGGGCACGTTGGCCTTGGTGGCGCGCTCCCGGAAGATCGGCACCAACCGGGCCGCGCCCTTGTTGTTCATGAACGGCGGATGCTCCTCGAAGACCGTGGTGGACAGCGCGAGCTTGCCGTCGGGCGCCACGGCGAGCGGGCCCGGAGCGGGGAAGAGATGGAAGTGGCGCGGCGGCGTGTAGTCGAGCTTCTTCATCGCCTCGAGCATCTGGTTGCCGTCGAGCCCGAGCGCCCCCACCCAGAGGAAGTCGGGGTTGGCGTCCTTCACGCGGGCGGCGATGGCCCCGAAGTCGCGCGTGCCGAACTCATACTCGAGATAGAGGGCGACCTTCAGGCCCCGCTTCTCCGCCACGTCCCTGGCTCCCGCCGACTGGAACTGCGCCGACGGGAACTTGCTGGTGACGATCGCGACCGTCTTCGGGGGCTTGGACGTCGCCGCCAGCGCGTCGAACACGGTGGTCGGGACGGTGCGGTTCGGCTCCGGCCCGAAGGGCGCCGTCGGAAAGTGCATCTCGTACTTGGCGAGATGGGGCATGCCGAACGTGTGGTGCACGTAGACCTTCTGGTAACGCTGGGCCACGCCCATCGCGGAGAGGATCGCGCCCGTTGCGTAGGGCCCGATGACGAGGTCCACCTTGTCCACGGTGATGAGCTTTTCGTAGAGGCTGCGGGCGAGGTCGGGCTTGGACTGATCGTCCAGTAGCACCCACTCCACCGGGCGGCCGAGCAGGCCGTTGCCGCGGTTCAGCTCCTCGACGTAGATCTCGCCGGCGATCTTGTGCAGCAGCGCGGTCGGGGCGAGGGGCCCGGTGAGGGCGAGCGTGCCGCCGATCCGGATCGGCTGGCCCGAGGGCGCCGCCACCGCCGGCGGGGTGAACGCGAGCAGGACGAGCACGGCCAGAGCGCTGCGAACCGTCATGTTGCCCTCCGCGATGCGGGGTGGATCACTAGATCGTGGCCGCACAGTAGGAACTGACGGTCGCTTTGTCAATCCGTCTTGACACCGGCCCCGGCTTGCCCTGAGAGTCGCGGCGTGCTCGACGCCACCCGCGACCTGGTCCTGCCCACCACGATCACCGGCTCGTACCCGCGGCCGCACTGGTTCACGGAGGAGCTGCGCGGCCGCGGCTTCAAGGACGCGCTCGGCGACTCGCGCTTCCGCGAACAGTACCTGGACGCGGTGACGTGCCTCGTGCGCGAGCAGGAGATGGCCGGCCTCGATATCGTCACCGACGGCGACTCGCGCTTCGACCTGACCGTCGGCGGGAAGTCGTGGTTCTTCTACGTGATCGAGCGCCTGCGCGGCATCACCGGCCACGTCGACCGCTCCGCGGCCGGCGGCTGGCGAGGGCTCCCGCCCGGGCACATCCTGCGCGAGGTCATGGAGGCGTACCAGCCGGCCGTGGTCGGCGCCGAGGTCGGCGGCGGTGCGCTGCAGTACGCGGCCCTCTTCAAGGTGGCCCAGCGACTCACCCCGCGGCCGGTGAAGTTCGGCGCGATCACCGCGCAGTCGCTCGCCAAGATGCTCGTCAACCGCCACTACGCCTCGGAGCGCGAGCTGATCCTCGCCCTCGCGGACATCTTCAACGCCGAGCTCCGGGAGGTCGCCGCCGCGGGCTGCCGCGTCGTCCAGATCGAGGAGCCGCAGCACCACATCGCCGGCGCCGCGGGCGCGACGGACAAGGACCTCGAGTTCTTCACCGAGGCCGTCAACCGCGAGATCGCGGGCGTGGAGACCGAGGTCTGGCTCCACACGTGCTGGGGCAACCCGAACCAGCAGCCGCTGCACTGGGAGCGGCCCTCGTACGAGCGCGCCCTGCCCCACCTGCTCCGGACGAACGCCGACGTCGTGACGCTGGAGTGCGCCTCGACGAACGGCCGGGACCTTCCTCTCCTCGCGAGGCACCGGACCGACAAGAAGATCGCGATCGGGGTGGTGAACCACTCGACGGCCGCCGTCGAGCCGCCCGAGTTCGTCGCGGCCCTCATCCGGAAGGCGCTCGAGTACGTGCCCCCGGAGCGTCTCGTGCTCTCCACCGATTGTGGGTTTGGCCGCGAGGGGCTGTCCCGCCGCATTGCCTTCTATAAGGCCGTCGCCATCAACCTCGGCGCCAACATCGTCCGTCGCGAGCTGAAGCTGCCCGAGGTCGAGATCCCCGCCGCCGACCCGCGCTGGACGTTCGCGGGAAGTTGACGTGGATGATCATCGCCAGAGCTCGCGTGAAGCCAAGCGCGCGCCCTCCGCGAGGCTCGCGAGCTTCGCCCACACGATGTCCGGGTCCACCGCGGCCTGGCCGACCCACGTGCCGAAGCCGCAGTCCGTCCCGGCGACCACGTTCTCGCGGCCAACGAGCTTCGCGAAGCGGCCGATGCGCTCGGCGACCAGCGCCGGGTGCTCGATGAAGTTCGTCGTCGAGTCGATGACGCCCGGGATGATCAGCTTGCCCTCGGGCACCCGGATCTTCTCGAAGACGCGCCACTCGTGGGCGTGACGCGGGTTCGCGGCCTCGAAGGAGACCGCGCCCGGGCGCGCGGTGAAGACGATGTCGATGATCTCCGCGAGCGGCACGTCGTAGTGGTGCGGCCCCTCGTAGTTGCCCCAGCAGAGGTGCATCCGGACCTGCTCGGGGGGCACGCCTGCCAGCGCGTGGTCGAGGGCGTCGATGTGCAGGCGCGCCATCTTCCGGAACTCGTCGACGGAGAGGTCGGCAAACTGGATGTGCCGTCCCATCGCCAGGTCGGGGCAGTCGATCTGGAGCACGAAGCCCGCCTTCGCGACCGTCTCGTACTCCTGCTTCATCGCCTCCGCGATGGCGAAGAGGTACGTCGCGTGGTCCGGGTAGTGGTCGTTCCGGAAGAAGAGCGAGATGACGCCGGGCGAGGCGGCGGTGAGGAACGCCTCGTGCGCGGGGACCGCGGCGACGGCCGCCCCGAGGTTGGCCGCGTCGGCGCGCGCCGCCCCGGGGTCGCGGACGGAGATCGGTCCCGTGCACGCGGGCGTCTTGCGCCGCGCGCGTCCCGGGTCGCCGAAGACCCGGCGCGCCATGCCCGGGAAGTCCACGAGGTCGCGGTACTGGAGCGGATGGCTCGCGCCGCCGAACCCGTCCAGACGGTCCTTTATATAGGTCGCGTAGCTCGGTTTGCTGTACTCGCCATCGTTGACGACGTCGAGCCCGGCGTCGACCTGTTTCGCGATGACCTCCGCCACCGCCGCCCTGATGCGCGCGGCGAGCGCACCGGCGTCCACCGGGACGCCTTCCTCCCTGGCGAACATCATCCGCGTCAGGTCCTCGGGGCGCGGGAGGCTGCCCGTGTGCGTCGTCAGGATGCGCTCGGTGCTGCGCTTCACGCCGGGCTCATGGGGACTCCGCCGGGCCCAGCGCCGGGAACTCCTGCCGGAGCGCGGTGATGAGTGTCGCGCGCGCCGGGCTCGTGTCGACCACGCGGGTCATCGCCCGAAGCGCATCCTGGCCGATCCGCGCCTGCAGGTGCACCGACTTGCGCCCGGCGGACGTGCCGTGGAAGCGGATGAGCTCGCGCAGCTCACTCTCGTCGAAGAGGCTCGCGTAGACCTCGGCGTAGACCTGTTCCATCTGTTGCGGCGGCACGGCCTCGCCCATGAAGCGCGTGGCGATACGCTCCAGGCTCCGCCACTCGATGTCGAGCAGTCGCCGGTTCAGCTGCACCTGGATGGAGCGTCCGAGCGACTGCGTGACGATGACCACGAGCTGTTGCTGCAGCTTCTGGCGCACCTCGGTGTCGAGCGCGACGGAGACCAGATCGCGCGACAGCCGGAGCCGCTCGGCGTCGTCCGCCCCCGCGCTCCCGGCCCCCAGGACGGTCACCGTGACGACGAGCGCCGCCATCGCCGTGCGAGCGATCACGCGATCGCTACCCCTTGTCGCCGAGCCGGAACTTCTGGAAGGTGTGGCAGGTCTCCGGCACGTGGCCCCGGCTCGCCGCGAAGGTCCAGGTGACCTCGCTAACATACACGTCGCGCCGCGAGTCAACCGCGATGCCGTGCGGCGCCGCGAAGCTTCCGGCAGCCGTCGGATCCGCGCCGCCCCAGCGGGCGAGCACGCGCCCGTCCGTGTCGTGGACGCTGACGCGGCCCGAGCGGATGTCGCC
>JBOHQB010000118.1:0-11790 GCA_050731995.1 Candidatus Rokuibacteriota bacterium | reverse complement strand
CGAGTAGTAGGGATCGTAGAGCGTCCGCAACCGCTCCTCGAGATCAGCGAGGCCGAGCGGGCGCGCGAAGATCGGCGCATCGCGCATGGTATGGGTGCGCACCACACCGCGCCGTGAGCGCACCTCGCCGTCGTGCTGCTCGAAGTCGTCCCGGCGGCGGTTGACGTCGACGAACATGCGCGAGAACGGCGTCGCGAGCACGGTCGCCCCGTGCTCGTGCAGGTCCCCGTAGACGTCGCCCACGAAGGTGTCGGCGAATCCATAGGCGAAGGTCTCGAACGAAGGCTCGCGATAGTCGTCGCGGGTGACGTGGGGCAAGGGCTCCGTGCCGGAGTGGGGCACGCTGATCAGAACCGGCGCGCGCGTCCCCGGCGCCGGGTGCCTGACGATCGGGAACGAGGCTGCTATCGTGTCATCCCCTTTGGCGCGGCCCAAGGGTAGCACCTGCCAGGGTGTTCGCCACGAGCGCTGTCAGGATCAGCGCGCCGCCCGTCAGCGTGGCCGTCCCGGGCCGCTCACTCAGCACGAGCCAGACCCACAGCGGCCCCAGCACGGTCTCCAGCATGCCGATGAGCGAGCTCTGTGCTGCGGGAATCAGCCGCGCGCCGGCCATGAAGAGCAGAAACCCGGCGCCGAACTGCCCCACGCCGAAGAACGCCAGGAGCGCCAGGTCGCGCGGCGTGATCCCGAGCGGATCGGCCAGCGGCAGCGCCACGAGGGCCGTGAGCGCCGTCGCCAGCACCGCCGCCGGCGTCATCTGGATCTCGGGGTGGCGGCGGATGAGGACGGTGGCAGTCGCGAAGCTCCCCGCCATGACGATCGCGAGCAGGTCGCCGACGATCGCGCTGCGGCCGTAGGAATCGGAGACCATGACGAGCGCGCCCGCGAGCGCCACGCCCATCGTCACCCACATGCGCAGCGCGACCCGTTCGCCGAGGAGCAGCCAGCCCAGCAGCCCGGCCACGTACGGCCCCGTGCTCATGAGAATCAGGGTGTTGGCCACCGACGTGTTCGCCAGCGAGAAGATGAAGCACGTCGAGGAAAGCGCCATGCACGCGGCCGCGGCCAGGATCGGGCCCCTGCGCCATTGGGCGAAGATGGAGCGGCCCTGGAGCGTCCACAGCACCAGGGCCAGGAAGAGCGAGGCGAAGAGGCCGCGCCACAGGCTCGTCGTCCAGGGACCGGTGGTGACGAGGCGGGCGATGAGCCCGCCGCTGCTCCAGCACACCGCCGCGCAGGCCACGAGCAGGGCGCCGCGCCGCGTGGCGGGCGTTGCCTGAAGCAACAAGGAGCGGTCCATCGCCCGCTACACGAGGTGAACGCGAATTCCGTACCGTTCGTAGACGGGCACCGCGCGGCGATCGCAGGTCATCAGTTCGGCGCCATGGCTCGCCGCGGTGGCCGCCACGAGCGCGTCGTACGAGGCGCCACCGGAAATACCGTGGTCGGGCAAACGCAGCAGAAACTCTCGGTAAGCTCGGGCGCTCAGGCGGAGGAACGGCCCGCGAAATCGCGCTGCCAGGAAGTCGCGCACCACATCGCCCGGTGCTCGATGAGGAGCGGGTAGCCGGGTGAGGACCGAGTACGTCTCCAAGGCGCAGTGCTCGACCAGGCGCAGAGTGCCGTCCAGCGCTCGCCGCGCGACATCGTGCTGCTCGTGCCACGACGCAAATGCGGCAACGACGAGGCTCGAGTCGGCGGCCCTTACCGCCGTACGCGCTCCAGCGTGTCGCGGACCTGCTCAGCTGTGAGCGGAGGTAGCTTGCCTTCCGGCACCGCCACCAACCCCCTGCCCCGCTTCTTCAGCCGCATGGGAGTGGAAGCGATCTCGATTTCCAGCCGGCCGTCCCCGGCCCGGATCTCGAGCGGCTGGCCCGGCTTGAGTCCCAGAGCGTGTCGCAGCACCTTGGGCACGACGATCCTCCCTGCGCGATCGATGACAGCTTTCATGGCACGAACGATGCCACAGAAATGGCATCAGGACAACCGTCTATCGTCGACGCGGATGCCCCCACGTATCCATCTGCAACCGTTGGCGCGTCCGGCGGTCACCCATACCATTCACGCAATGGCGGACTACGAGACTAGGACCCGGCGCTTCAGCCGAGCCGAGTACGACAGGCTCATCGAGCTGGGCATGTTCCAGTCGGGCGAGCCCATCGAGCTGATCGGCGGCGAGCTTATCGTCGCCGAGCCGCAGGGTGCCCCGCACTACACGGCGATCCGGAAGACCGCGAAGGCGCTTGAGGAGGCTTTCGGTCCCGGGTGGGAGGTGCGTACGGAGGGGCCCATCGGTCTCGACGACGACTCCGAGCCCGAGCCCGATGTCGCGGTCGTCCCCGGAGGTCCGGACAACTATGGCGTCGCTCATCCCTCGCGTCCCGTCCTCACCGTCGAGGTGGCCGAGTCGAGCCTCGCTGTCGATCGACTGCGCAAGGGCAGCCTCTACGCCCGGGCCGGGCTGGCGGACTACTGGATCCTCAACCTGGTGGACCGCGTCCTCGAGGTGTACCCCGGGATCGAGCATCCCCGTCTCGCGTCTCCTCCCAGTTGACTAAGCCCTTAGTCTAGTCTAGGGTGCACCACGTGAAGACTGTCAATATCCACGAGGCCAAGACACACCTGTCCCGTCTGCTTGCGGAAGTCGCGGCGGGCGAGGAAATCGTGATCGCGAAGGCCGGCAAGCCGGTCGCACGCATCGTCCCGGTGGCCGGCCGGCAGCCCGAGCGCGTCCTCGGCATCGACAAGGGACGCGTCGTCATCAACGACGACTTCGACGCGCCCTTGCCGGACGAGATGCTGGCAGGGTTCGAGCGCTGAGGATCCTGCTCGACACACAGTGCTGGCTCTGGATGCTCGCCGCGCCTGATCGGTTCTCCCCGGTTGGGCGCCAGCGCCTGATCGCACCGGAGCACGAGCTGTACCTGTCCGCGGCGAGCGCTTGGGAGATCGCGATCAAGAGTTCGCTCGGGAGGCTGCGCCTGCCCATGGACCCCGCGGAATACGTTCGTACCCGCTTGCTCCAGTCGCAGACCTTGCCGCTCGCGATCACGCACGAGCACGCGCTACGGGTCGCGAGCCTTCCGGCCCATCACCGCGACCCGTTCGACCGCCTGCTGATCGCTCAAGCGCAACTCGAGGCGCTCGTCATCATGACGTCGGACGCGCACTTCTCAGCGTACGAGGTCGAAGTCATTGAACCTTGAGCGGGGCGTGATCCGTCAGTACGTCTGATGGCCCAGGGGCCGGGCCGCGCCACGTAACCGTGCGGAAAAGGTCGGCGACGCCCTGCGGCAGATCCTAGAGACTATGGCTCAGGACGAGCCACGGTCGAGTTTTTCTCGCGGCTCGTGCGCGAGCGTGCAGGCGACGAGCGCGGTGAGGAGCAGCGGCAGGCAAAGTGCGACCGCAAGTGCCCGGCGCAGGATCAGCCGCCCTCGCGCAGGAGGTAGCTCAGCTCGTCCTCCACTCCGAGTCGCCGCGCCCAGTCGGCCAGATAGAGCTCGTCGATGGTGGCCCGCTGGGCCGCCAGGACGCTCGACGCGTCCTCGAAATCACGGGGCCGCCCCGCCTTCATCTTCATGAGGATCAAGTCGTCGGGCGCCGCAAACGGCAGTTGGCGTCCCTCGACGAGCACGTACCGACGTCGCTCGAGCGCCCCCTCCTCGTGCGCATCCCGCGGCCGCATCAGGTCGACGATGGCGCCGGCGCCGATCAGCCGGCGCTGGCGATCGCGCAGCAAGGGCTGCCACTCGAGCCACTCGCGGTCGAGCGCGAACCCTTCGGCCACGGCCCGCGCAGCCAGGGCGTCCAGCCGCTCGGCATCGCCGCGCAGCGTGACGTCGATGTCGGCCGTCGCCCGCGGCTCGCCCCACATTGCCACCGCGAGAGCGCCGACGATCATGTAGGCGACTCCCTCGGCGTCCAGCAGGTGGGCGATGCCGAACAGGGCGCGGTGCAGCGCGCCCGCGGGATCGGTCTCAGCCACGGGCGCGGAGGCGGTTGCCGACGCGCTCGTACATGAGGCGCAGCTGACTGACCGAGCAGCCTCGCTGCTCGGCCTGCTGCTCGAGCCGCCTCAGGGCGAACGTCATCAGCTCTCCCGCGAGGCGGAAGCGTTCGGTGGCGGACATCGCCGAAGGACCTGCGTGTCGCCGCTCGTCCGCGGCAGTCCGTAGCTTTCGCAGCCAGATGGGCGGGGTCCAGGGCTCGGCCATGCCGCCCATTTTACGGCTCCTGCCGCTCCGAACGGTGACCTGTTCGCGCGCGACTGAGCGCAGCGGCGGCCTACTTCACGTTCGTGATCGGCTGGTCGGGATGGGCTGGGTTGGGAACGAGACGTCGGCCCTGACAATCCACGAACAAGTCGAGCTTCTCGAGCACGGTCTGCCCGATGAGCACTTCGTCGCCCAGCACCAGGGCCTCCTCCAGCGTGTCTCGTCCTTCGAGCTCGACGACGAGGGGCTCGGTTGAACTCACGGCCTCCGTCCGGCCATCGGCGTACCGAGCCATTCGCTGACCACGAACGCCGAGCCCCAGACGCAGGGCGATGTGCGCAGGCACGACCATTCGGACTGCGCCGGTGTCGACCAGAGCGTCTACGTCGCAGCTCCGGACCTGGTCGGGTGCGAGCATGCCTCGCCGGACCAGCGCCTCGTCGACGGCGTTCGTCAGCCGAGCCGTGACGCGAACCTCACCCATGCCTGACCACGATCGTTCCTCCGATCGACTCCGATGATGTGATTGCGTCAAATGGTCAGGCACCTCCCTCCGTTTCTGGATGTCCACCGTATGATACTCCCGGGGGTGGCGAACTAGAGCGCGCGGACGGCGCGAAGCACATCGTCCGGGTCGGGTCGCACCTGGATGTTCCGGCTGACCGAGAACCAGCGCACGACGCCGTCGCGATCCAGCACGACCGTCGCCGGGCGCGGCACGTCCTGCCCGTCCGACCCCGCGCCGGCGTGCACGAGACCATAACGCCGCGTTACCGCGAGGTCGCGGTCGGCGACGAACCGGTAGCCGAGACGCAGTCCCTCGGCGACCTTCTGGCTCCGCTCGTTGGGATCGGGTGAGACGGCGACGATCTCGACGCCGGCTCGCTCGGCCTCCGACAGCTGGGCTCCAAGACCTTGGAGCTCCGCCATGCAGAACGGTCACCAGTAGCCGCGGTAGAAGACGAGCACGACCGGCTTCTTGCCGCGATAGTCTGCGAGCGACACCGGCCGGCCGGCCGCGTCGGGCAGCGTGAAGTCGGGCGGTCGCTCGCCCACCCGCAGCGCGGTGGCTGCGTCCGGCACCCGCGCGGCGACGAAGTTGAACCAGGCGCCGGCGACCAGCAGGAGGCTCGAGAGCCCGAGCGCCAGCCAGGCGGGCCACCGCCGGGCCCGTGCGCGGACCACGGCCAGCGCCGCCAGCGCCGTCGCCAGCGCGAACGCGATCACGTAGCCCTCCGGATGGTTGCGGACGACCGCGATTTGGAGGAGGAGCGCGTAGGCCGCGACGGCGCCGATCGCGACGACAGCACTGAGCGCGGCGAGCCGTCCGGAGGTCATCACCTGAAGATTCTGCCACGAACGCCGGCTTCCCGGTCACCGACCGTCGGCAATCTTGCACACTTCCCCTGAATGGCTCGGCACGCTAGGATCGAGGCGTCATGAGCGACCACGTCTTGCTCGCCTGGATCGCCATCGGCGGGTTCACCGTACAGGTACTCGGCCTGATAGTGCTGGCACTCATGCTGCGGGAATCGCGGCGCCTCACACGCGCGGTTGCCGGGCTCGTGTACCAGGAAGGCGAGCGAACTCGCGCCGCACTGGGTCGCCCCTGACGCGAGGCCGCGTCTCGCATCTTCTCGCCTCGAACCGCCCCACGGCTTCCACAGCCCGATCATCCTCGACGACCGGTCCGAGCCGGAGCCGGACGTCTGCGTCGTCCGTGACCCCTGGTTTCATGCGGTATGATTGCATGACAGCATGAGAGCATGACTCGAGGTGAGTGATGGGCGCGACACCGACCAGCGAGACGTGTTCTTTCGCCTGGAGCTCTCGGAGCTGAAGCAGGTAGTCGGCTCACTGCGGCGCCTCGGCCAGCTCGACTGGAACACGCTGTACCGCCACACCGGATTCAAATGGGAAGCCATCCGGCACGTTCGAGCGCCGAACGGCGCCACGGCTCACTCGCTCCGGCTGAGCGAGAAAATCCGTGGGATCGCATATCGTGATTGCGATTTCCGTCGCATCATCTCCCTCCACCCCGATCTCGATTCCGCGTACGAGCGGTAGGGCCGGTCGTGGTCGTCCATCTCGTCGACGGAACATACGAGCTGTTCCGCTACTTCCTCTCGCCCGCGGCGGCCTTCGATCGGCGCGCTCCCGAGGAGCTGCGGGCGGTGCGCGGCGTCGTCGGATCGATTCTGGGCATGCTCGAAGGCGGCGCCACGCACCTGGGCGTGGCCACGGATCACGTCATCGAATCGTTTCGCAACACGCTCTGGCTCAGCTACAAGACGGGCGAGGGGATGGACCCGCTGCTCTACGCCCAGTTCCAGCCGCTCGAAGAGGCGCTGCGCGCACTCGGCGTGGTCGTCTGGCCCATGGTCGAGTTCGAGGCCGATGATGCACTGGCCGCCGCGGCGGTCATGGCCGCGGCGGATCCGCGCGTCGACCAGGTGATCGTGTGCACGCCGGACAAGGACCTGGCGCAGTGCGTGCGGGGTGACCGGATCGTCCAGCTCGATCGGCGCACGCGCGAGGTGCGGAACGAGTCGGCGGTGCGACATAAGTTGGGCGTCGCGCCCGCCTCGATTCCCGACTGGTTGGCGCTCGTGGGCGACAGCGCGGACGGCTACCCTGGTCTGCCGGGCTGGGGCCCGAAGTCTGCGGCGACGGTGCTTGCCCGCTATGGGCACCTCGAGAACATTCCAAAGCTGGCCACGGAGTGGGACGTGCCGGTACGCGGCGCGACGCGGCTGGCCACGACGCTGGCGGAGCAACGCGAGCGCGCGCTGCTGTTCCGAGAGCTGGCCACGCTGCGCGCGGATGCGCCTGTCGGCTGCGACGTGGACGCGCTGCGCTGGACCGGACCGCGCGCCGACTTCGCGGCGTGGTCGGAGCGGGTCGGCGCGCCGGCGCTTCACGAGCGCGCGATGCTGGCGGCCGCGCGCGCCGCGCGGCCAACTATCTGAGCGCCGCCTCCGGCGTGCCGTCCTTCCACGGCAGCGCGATCTCGTACGGACGCGGCAGGCAGTCGTCCGGAAGGCACTCGATCGGCGTGAAGTCGCGGTGGGCGATGTACTCCGGCCGCTTGAAGCGCCGGATGTGGTTAGACACCGCGCAGAGACTCAGGTACACGCTCACCCGGTTCCACGGCGAGAGGTTCGACGTCGAGGCGTGCACCAGGCAGGAGTGGAACATGATCATGGAGCCCACCGGCCCCTTGGGCGCCACGAGCCCGCCCCGGGCGACGAGCCGGGTGATCGTCTCGTGGTCGATCGTCCAGAGAGGATAGCTGGTCGTCGTGGTGTCGTGCCCGGCGTCGAGCACGCCCAGCGTGTGGCTGCCGGGGATGAACATGAGCGGGCCGTTGAACTCGTTCACCTCGTCCAGGAAGATCGCCACGTTCATCGCCCGCGCTTCCGGCATCTGGTCCTCGTTGAACCAGGTGCCGAAGTCCTGGTGCCACTGCCACACGTCGCCGTCGAAAGCCATCTTGCCGTTGATCTTGAACTGGTGCATGTAGACGGGCTCGCCGAGGATCTGGACGACCGGCTCGATCATTCGCGGGTGACGCGCGAGCCGCGCGAACGGCGCGCTGTACATGTGCGCCGCGAAGTTCGTCCGCACGGCGTCGCCGCCCTTTTCGCGCACGTTTTCCGGGCGGCGCTGCGCATAGAGCTTCGGCACCTCGTCCGTCAAGACCTTGATCTCCTCGGGAGAGAACAGGCTGGAGAAAAACAGATACCCGTCCCGGTCGAACTGCTCGAGCTGCGCCGAGGTGAGTCTCATACCGTCATCCTCCCGCGCCTGGAATTATACAGCCGCGTTCACGCCGGCCGGGCGGAGATCAAAATGAACGCCACCAGGCACGGCACGGCGCCGCGGTTGCTCCACGCGTGGTTCGTCCCCCGCTGCACGAGCACGTCGCCGGCCCTCAGCAGGGTCTCACCCTCGTCCATCAGCGCCCAGATCTCACCGCTCAGGACGAGTGCGTAGTCCACCGTCGCCGTCTTGTGCATGCCGGGATGCCGCGCGGCGCTCTGGTCCATCGCGTGGCCGGCGCCCATCGACTCGAACGCGGCCTTGCGGTCGAAGCCGGCAAGCGTGTGGTCCGGCGGAAACTCCACGACGCGGAAGATCGTGCCGTTGGCCGGCGGCTCGAGCACGACGGGGCGCGCGGCGGCGTCCCCGGTGCCGGTGTTGTCCGCCGGCGCCCCGTCGGTGACCCAGAGGTTGGTGAGGCCGAAGGTCGGCACGCCCGGAATGGTGAGCACGTGCGGCGAGGGGCCATCGCTCAGGATGACGGACTTGCCGTGCGCGTTGTGGCCGGTGACGACCCGGCGGATCGGCTTGAGCATCGCTGTCCCCCTCCGCACGCTGATAGCGACCCCGTCGACGCGGGCGAGTATCGGCTGGCAAGGCGCCGAACGTCAACGGCTCGTCGTTGACCGCTTGCCCTCGCCAGCAATTCTCATATACTGATGCGCACCCTTCGCCGGCGAAAGGAGCTCCCTTTGGCACGACTGCTCGTCCTGACGGCCCTGTTGATCGCAGCACCCCTCGCGGAAGCCGCGGATCTCGATGCGGGCAAGGCCAAGGTCGCCACGGTGTGCGCGGCCTGCCATGGCGCCGCCGGCGTGAGCGTAAGCGACACCATCCCCAACCTCGCCGCCCAGCGGGCGGTCTACATCGAGGCGCAGCTCAAGGCGCTCAAGGATGGCACGCGTAAGAACCCGATCATGAACGCGATCGCCGCCCAGCTCAGCGCTGACGACATCGCCAACGTCGCGGCATTCTTTGCGGCCCAGCCGGGCGCCGCGGGCGCGACCAAGTCCGCGTTCCTGCCCAATCTGGCCAAGAGCGGCGTCACGTTCCCGGAGAACTACAAAACCACCTTCACGAAATATCACACGATCAACTTCCCGGCGCCGAAGCAGGTGCGCTACTACTACGCCAACAACGCCGCCCTGCAGGCCGCGAAGGGCGACAAGACGCTGCCGAACGGCTCGGTGCTCTTCGCCGAAGTCTACTCGGCCAAGCTCGACGCGGACAAAAAGCCGGTGACGGGCAGCGACGGGTTCTTCGTGGCGGACCAGCTCCTCTTCTTCACGGCCATGGCGCGCGAGGCCGGCTGGGGCAAGGACATCCCCGAGATGCTGCGCAACGAGGAATGGAACTACGCGGCCTTCACCACGGCCAAGCAGCCGCGGCCGGTCAACCAGGCGGAGTGCCTGGCCTGCCACAAGCCGCTCGACAAGGTGAGTTACACCTTCACGCTGAAGCCGCTCACGGACGTCGCCAAGAGCAAGTAGGACTCGCGACAGGTTGGACGCCCTGCACTGGACGGGGCCGCGCGCCGCCGGCGCCCGCTGAGCGGAGGGGCGGCTCCCATCTTCCAGCTTTCGCTCTTCCGACTCGGAGACTTCCGCTGTCTCGGGGCATCGATGCTCCTGAACTCTGTCGGGATGATGGGCGAGCTCGTCGCGCTCGGCTGGCTCGCGCTCGAGCTGACGAACTCGCCCTTCCTGGTCGGCGTGGCGATGGGCACGCGGATGCTCCCGCTCTTCTTCGTGGGCGTGCCCGCCGGCGCGTTGGCCGACCAGTTCTCGCGCCATCGTCTGCTCATTCTGACGAGCGTCGGCCAGGCATGCACGACGTCCATACTCGGGATCCTCGCCCTGCTGGACATCGTGACCCTGGCCCACGTGCTGGCGCTGACGCTGGCCGCCGGGGTGTTTCGAGGCGTCGAGCACGCCGCGCGACAGAGCTACACGCACGACGTCGTCGGTCCGGCGGCGCTGATGAACGGCCTCGCCGTCCTTGGTGTCGCGATGCGCGTAGGCTGGCTGCTCGGCTCGCTCGGTGTCGGCGCCGTGCTGGCGCGCTTCGGTTCGGGCGTCGCCTACCTTGCTGTCGCACTCGGCTATCTCGGAGGCGCCGTGGCGCTGCTGCCGGCGACGGCGCCGTCGCAAGCCCGGTTGCCCGCGCCGGGCTCGCTGTGGCGGAGCACGCTCGATTTTCTCGTCGCGGTTCGACGGGACCGGACGCTCCTCGTGCTGATGATGCTCACCGCCGGCGCCGAGGTCCTCGGATTCGCCCACCAAGCGCTGCTCCCGAGCCTCGCGCGCGACGTGCTCCATCGGGGGCCCGAGGGGCTCGGCGCCCTGAATGCGGCGCGCGCCGTCGGCGGGATCCTCGGTCTCGCGGCGGCGTCAGTTCGGGGCGCGGCTGGCGGCGGCGCGCAGTTCCTGGCCGTGCTCGTCACCTTCGGGGTGAGTTTGATGGTGCTCGGCGCCGCCCCGCATCTGATCGGCTTCGTCGGTGTGCTGGTCGTGCTGATCCTCGTGAACGCGGCCGGCGCGCTGGCCGATCTCCTCGCCCAGAGCCTTCTGCAGCTCCGGGTGCCGACCCATTTGCGCGGGCGTGCCGGCGGCGCGTGGGTCGTCGCGATCGGCCTGGCGCCCCTCGGCCAGCTACAGATCGGCGCGCTCGCCTCGCTGTTCGGCGTCAGCATCGCCCTCGGCACGAGCGGCCTCGTGCTGGCGATACTCGCGGGGACTACCGGACTGCTGTTCCCGCGCGTCAAGCGCGTCTAGCCTCGCGCGCCGAAGTATCGTGCAGACGCGAATGCGAATCGTCAGCCGGTATCCGGAAGACCTCGCGTGGGCCCAGATCGCCGAGGCGCGGCGACCCATGCGGCCAGGGCCTATAGCCGTCCGACGACCTCGGCCGGCCAAGCGCGGGCGTCGACGCGCGCGTGCCACTCCTTGATCTTGCCGTCGCGGTCGATCACGATGCCGACGCGCTGCGCGCCCTTTGTCGGATCCACGTTGGCGCCGTAGGCGGTGCCGATCGCCCGGTCGGTGTCACAGATGAGCGGGAAGTTGAAGGCGAACTTCTCGGCGAAGGCTTTGTTCTCGGCCGGCGTGTCGAAGGACACGCCCAGGATCACGGCGCCCTTGCTGTCGTACTCGGCCTTCAGGTCGCGGAACCCGCAACCCTCCGCGGTTCAGCCCGGCGTGTCGGCCTTGGGGAAGAACCAGAGCACGACCGGCTTGCCCTTGAAGTCCGAGAGCTTTAGGGGCTTGCCGGTGTGATCGTGGCCGACGAACTCGGGCGCTTTGTCGCCTGGGTTGAGCATGCGTCCCTCCTTGGGGGGCGAGTCACGTTCCCTTGAGCTTCAAGTCCTCGTCATCCTACCGTATCGCCATCCGCTCCAGACTCTTGAGCCCGGCCCCTCGGGCGTGTATAAGCTCGTCTCAGCCGTGAAGCGACCGATAGCCAGGCTGCTGCTGCCCCTGTTCCTCGCCGCCTGCTCCGGCACGACTCAAGCGGTCCAGTCCCGAGACATCCGAGTGCAGCCGCGCCCGTCCGCCGCCGTATCCCACACGCTGGGTGAGGTCACGGTGACCTCTCGCGTGGCGACATTCGACACCGACTACGAGCGCACGAACTATGCGCGGTCGCTCAAGACGATCCTGGAGCGCGCCAACCTCTTCGGCGAGGACGCGAGCAAACCCTATCGTTTGTCAGCGTCCATCGAGGGCTTCAGCATCCCGCACGCCTCGTTCGC
>JBOHQB010000117.1:0-4811 GCA_050731995.1 Candidatus Rokuibacteriota bacterium | reverse complement strand
GCACGAACGACTCGACGATGATGCGACGCGCGTGGCCGGTCGCGGGGATCGCGATGCGGAAGTACGCGCGACCGCCCGGGCGCACGTTGCCGTACACCCAGCCCTTCTCCTCGGCGATCACCTGGTTCGATGCGTCGAGCACCTGCAGCCGTAGCTGCACGAGGCCGGCGACGTCCCGGCCGTCGTTGTAGACCCAGCCGGAGATCGCGCGGCGACCACCCGGCGCGTCCGGATCCTCCTCGATACGGAAGACCGGTCCCGCGGGCTGCGCGGTGGCCGGCGCGGCCGCCCACCCTGTCAGCACGCTGCAGACCAGTGCCACGAGAAACACCCGAGCCATGAGACGCCTCCTGCCGATGGCTATTCTAACGGAGACCGCAGACGCGCTAATGAGTCTCGCGCGAGACGTTGACGGCGCCACGCCGCGGCCCGCACCGCGGGGAGCGCGTGAGCGCCGTATGGCGGTCAGCGTATCGCGCGAGAGTCATTGGCGGGTCTGACCTTGATCGCGGCGGGTCCCGGCCGTCTCGCGGATCTCCAGCGCGAAGGCGGGCACGGCCTGCAGCAAGTTGCGGAAGTTCTGCGCGCTCATGAACAGGACCTCGGCGTCGGAGGACACCACGCCGACCGTTGCGCCGCGCCGGCCGCCCTCGAGCAGCCCGATCTCCCCGAAGATGTCGCCCTCGCTCATCTCTCCGATCACCCGGCTGCCGGTCGTCGCGGCCAAGTGCCCGGACAACAGAACGTAGAAGCCGTCGGCCTCCGCGCCCTCGAGCACGATCGCCTGACCCTCCTTGAACACCGCGACGTTGCTGAATAGCGCGAAGCTCGAGAGCTGGCTCACGGTCATCGTCGAGATGACGCTCATCCGCACGGACGGGTCCGCCTCGCTCCGGCGCCGGGCCCGCGCCTGCGCCGCCTGGAGCCGGGGCAGCAGCGTCCGGATCTTGCCGATCCGCTCCTGGATCGTGGGGTGCCGCCCGACGAGCCACCGGTACTGCCCTTCGGTGAACTCGAGGCACTGGCAGGCGCGGGCCGCGATCACGTCCGCGACCCGGTATCCGCGCTGGTGGCTGATGCCCCATTCGCCGAAGCTGTCGCCCTTGCCGAGCGAGGCGAGGATCCGGCGGCCGTCCCGCACGTCGGCCGCGCCGTCGACGATGACGTAGAAGTTAAGCGGCTCCCCCTTGCCTACTTGGCCCTGGCTCACGATGGGCTCGCCCTTCGCGTACTCGCGCACCGTGGCGCCGGCGAGCAGCGCGTCGAGCGTCGCGGCGGGCACGTCATAGAAGTAGCTGGCGAGCTGGAGGTCGTCGCCGAGGATCCGGTGGCGCGCGGCCGCGGTCGACGGCAGGAGCACGTGCGTGGCGAAGAGTGGCGGCTTGGCCGGCGAGAAGCCCGCCGGAACGTCCCCGTCCGCGATGTGCACCAGGAACGTCCGGGCTCGCACGGCCTCGGGCAGTGCCGCGAGCGTCGTCTTGTCGGTGTGAATCGGCGGGATCCCGGCCTCGTGATAGAGCAGGTCGACCGTCGGCGTCCCCGCCGCGTCCCAGAAGAAGTGCATCAGGTCGTCGCGCTGACGCCGCGTGAGCTGGCCGCGCGCGTACAGGTCGGCGACGAGGTCGGGATCGTACTGCGTGTCGCCCGCGTAGCCGAACGTCTTGCCGCCGACGGTCATCCGGAACCCGTTCGTCGGGATCGGGTGGAGATTCCAGCGGGTCTCCAGCGTCACCGCCTCGCCGCCGATCTCGAGCGCGATCGGCTCGCCGGGGTTGGCCGGGACGTGCAGCGCGAGATCCTCGCGCGCGACGTGATGGCCGGTGACCAGCTCCACCTTCTCGGCGAGGCAACGGAAGACGACGTCGGAGGCGATGACCGTCGTCCGGTGACCGCTCAGCAGCTTCTCGATCAGACCGCCGTCATGATCGGCGTGCACGTGGGTGAGAAGCACGTGCGGAATGTCGAGAGGCGCGACGCCGATCTGCTCGAGGTAGAGCAGGGCCTCCGGCGACGGGTCGACCAGGACCCCCCGTCCGTTGATCCAGATGACGAAGCTCGTGACGTCGCCGGTCGGGTCGAAGCCGTGGCTCGTCCCGAGCGGCGTGACGCCGAACCGGGGACGGTCGGTGCCGAATCGAAGCACGTGCGCCAGCTCGGCGGGGACCTGGGCCACGGGACGGCGGCGGGTGATCAGCTGCATCGTCTTGCCGACGACGCGGCCGTCGCGCTGGCTGATCCGGACGTCGAAACCGCCGTCCGCGCCGGGCCGGACGCCAACCTCGCCCAGGAAGCGCCGCTGCCCATCCGGGTTCGTCGCGTGCATGGGCACCAGCGTCTCGCCCGCGCCGAGCACGGTGAAGTCCACGTACGCCTCGAAGCCCAGCACCGGCGCCGTGGGGCCCTGGCCCGCGCGGACGGCATAGGTCTCGTACGCGGTCCGCAAGAAGGCGTAGGTCATCGGATCGGGCACACCGTAGGCCGCGTGCAGCTCCTGGAAGGTGGGCGGTGTGGCGTCCGCCGGGTCGAACAGCCCGAAGGTCACCAGCCGCAGGAGCCGCTCGAGCACCTCGCGCTGGCGCGCCGATCCGACGATCCGGGTCGGGCGACCGTGCTGCACGAAGAAGTTCAGGTAGACGACGAACTCGACGTCGGCGTAGTTCGTGCGCCCCTCGAACACGACCGTCGGCAGGATGAAGACGTGCTCGCCCCGCAGCCCTTCGCGCAGGAGGTTACGGGTCGTTTCCGAGAGACTCCCCAGCTGGACGCGGATCGCGCCGTCCGGAGACAACAAGATGGACGGGTCCACTATGCCCTGGATCTGCCGTCGCACGGCGGCCACGGTCTCCGGCGCGTCGTTGCCCGGCGCGGCCATGATCTGCTCGTGCGCCACGCCCCGCGAGGCCAGCGCGGCGTAGCGCCGCACGAGCCCCTTGCCCGCCTCGTCGAGGCTGGCGAAGGCCTCGTGGACGACGCCGATCGCGCCGCGGTCGCGCGTCGCGATCATCACACCGATCGGGCAGTCGCCGCCCGGCACGAGGAGCGCATCGCGCCAGGCGCTCCGGCCGGGCGCGGGGGACACGAGGAGCAGCTCCACCTCGCCGTGCGAGTCGACCCCGACGCCGCGTAGCCCGAAGTAGTCGAGCACGACGTCCGCCGTCTTGGCCGGCCACGTGAGCTCCTCGAGCAGCGCTCGGCGTAGCCCCGCGTCGGGCAGGTTCGGCGCCAGGAGCTCGAGCAGAAGCGGCTCGACAGGGTCGGGGGCCGGACGCCAGCTCAGCCAGATCGGCCGCAGCGCGCCTCCGGGCGTCCCCGACGTGGCCGTGGTCATCCTCAACGGCCCCGGAAGACCGGCTCGCGTTTCTCGACGAAGGCCTTCGTCGCCTCGCGGTGGTCCTCGGTCATGCCGCAGCGGGTATGGTGCCACGCCTCGAGGTCCAGCAGCTGAGCGAGGGAGGCGCTCTCCGCCGCGTTCATATTGCGCTTCATATAGCGATAGGCGACGCGCGGGCCCCGCGCCAGGCGCGTCGCCAGCGCGCGCGTCTCCTCCTCGAGCCGCGCGTCGGGCACCACCCGGTTGACGAGGCCCAGGGCCAGCGCCTGCGACGCGTCCAGGATGTCCCCGGTGAAGTAGAGCTCGCGCGCCTTCGCCGTGCCGACGAGCTGCGTGAGGAACCACGAGCCGCCGAAATCGCCCGAGTAGCCGACGCGCGCAAACGCCGTCGCGAAGCGCGCCGTATCACCCGCGACTCGCAGGTCGCAGGCCATCGCGAGCGAGAGCCCCGCACCGGCCGCGGCCCCGCGGACCATGGCGAGGGTGGGCTTGGGCATCTCGTGGAGCCAGCGGGACACCTCCATGTGCGCGCGCAGGGCCTGCGCCTTCTCCTCGAGCGTCGTGCCCCCGAACTCTCGCCCCTCGGCCATCGCCTTGACGTCGCCCCCCGCGCAGAAGGCGCGTCCGCTGCCGCTGAGGATGACGCAGCCGACGTCGCCGTCGTCCGCCACCTGCGCGAGCCGCGCCAGGAGCGCGTCGAGCATCGGGCCGGACATCGCGTTGAGCCGCTCGGGCCGGTTCAGGGTCAGGGTCGCGACACCGTCGCTGAGGTCGAACAGCAGCTCATCGCTCATGCGAATCCTCCGGGGGCACAGCCCGCGTATCATACCTCCGCCCGTCCACATTGGCACTGACGCTGTCATTTTGCCGACACGCCCGGCCGGCCGGCCGGGGGTGGAAGTGTGTAAACGCCCGATTTTCCGGACCGTCAGACCCGGGTAAGAGTGGCACTGAAGTTGCGCTAGGTCAGATCACCGCCGTCTCGGACGTTTTTTGTCAGCGGCGGAGGGGGGAGCAGTATGCGGGAGCAATCATACGCAGTGTCGACATGGGTGGCCTCCTGGCGCACGCACCATTGGGTCTATGCCTTTTGCTGCGCGCTCTACTTCGCGATGTACGCGGGAGTGGTGCCCGCGCCGCAGCAGGTGATCGACTGGTTCGCAAACCGTCCCGAGGTCGCCCAGGCGTTCGCCGACCCGCACTTCGGTCGCGCCGACGCCCTCATCCTGGTCTTCTCGACGATCTTTCTCGGTCCGCTCGCGCTGCTGATCGGCCTGATCCTGTTCGTCTTCGTCGTCGCGATTTTCGGCGGTCTGCTGCTGCCGATGGTCCAGTGGTTCCGCTTGCCGGAGTGGACGGCGATCATTGTCGTGCTCGGCGCCCTGACATGGCTCGCCTGGTACGAGAGCAACCTGTGGCTGCCGCACTCGCTCTGGTTCCTCGGCATGTTCGCGCGCGCGGTGCGCATCGTCGTCACTTA
>JBOHQB010000116.1:0-2342 GCA_050731995.1 Candidatus Rokuibacteriota bacterium | reverse complement strand
CTCGCCCGTGTCCTGGTCCACCGTCAGCTCGACGACGGACGCCGAGTACGAGTAGCAGGGCGACGGGCCGACGCCGCCGCCCTTGTACTTGCCGGCGCGCTTGGGCGGCGCGTAGGAACCGGGGAAGGCGAGCACGCCGTGCATCGCCTCTCCCAGCTCGACAGCCTGTACCCACGGCACCGCCCCCTCCCAGTCGTCGGGTACGCCGACGGCGCGCTCGCGCGCGACGAGCGCCTCGGCCGAGACCGCGAGCCTGGCCGCGACCGCCTTGAAGATCGCCGCGCGCAGACGCCCGGAGGCCTGGATCGCCGCCTGGCCGCACATGAGCGTCACGCGCGAAGAGTACGAGCCGAGATCCACGGGAGTGAGGCTCGTGTCGGCCGGGTGCACGTGCACATCCTGGGGCTCGAGGCCCAGCACCTCGGCGACGAGGTAGGCCAGGATCGAATCCGAGCCCTGGCCGATATCGGTGGCGCCGCAGAGGATGGAGACGCCGCCGCTCCGGTCGGCCCGAACGACCACGCCCGAGTGCGGCATGTTGTTCCAGTAGATCGCGGTCCCGGCCCCCGTAAGGTACGCGGAGGCCGCGATGCCGATCCCCTTCCGCCGCCGCGTCTGCCACGGGTGCGGGTCGCCCGGCGTCGCGTTCACGCGCGTGAAGCGGGGGCGTTTGTTGCGCCAGCCCGACGCCTCGACGACCCGGTCGATGCACTCGCCGAGTCCGATTGTCGTCACGGTCAGGTGGTTCGCCGTCTTCGTGAAGGGCTCGTGGAGGATGCGCGTGCGCATATCGGCCGGGTCCAGGCCGAGCTGCTCCGCCGCCTTGTCGAGCTGGACCTCCAGCGCAAACCTTGGCTGCGGCGTGCCGTGGCCGCGCTTGGGGCCGCACGGCGGCTTGTTGGTGAAGACGCGCGCGCCCTCGAACCAGTACGCCGGCATCTTGTAGGTGACCGGGTTGACGACGCCCGTGTAGAACGTCGAGGCGACGCCGTACGAGCCGTACGCCCCGCCGTCGAGCCAGGTCTTCAGGTGGCAGCCCGTGATGTCACCCTGCTTCGTGTAGCCCGTCTTGATCCACATGAGCACTGGATGCCGTCCGCGGTGGATGTAGAAGACCTCCTCGCGCGAGCACGCGATCTTCACCGGGCGGCCGATGAGCCGACTCAGATGGCACGCGGCGATCTCGTGGGCGAACGGGTCGAGCTTGCCGCCGAAGCCGCCGCCCACGGGCGCGGCGATGACACGGACGTGGGCCGCGGGCAGGTCGAGGATCTTCGACAGCAGCCGGTGCACGTAGTGCGGCGTCTGGGTGGAGGACCAGAGCGTCAGCTTGCCGTCCGCCGCGTGGTGCGCCAGCGCGGCGTGCTGCTCCATCGGCAGGTGCGTGTTGCCCTCGTAGTAGAAGACGTCCTCGCGTACGAGATCCGCCCTGGCGAACGCCGCGTCGAGATCGCCGAACTTCAGCGACACGTTCTTGTGCACGTTCGGGCCGTCGCCGTACTCGTGAATCCGCACCTCGGGATGGGCAAGCGACTCCTCGATGGACATGAGCGCGCGCAGCGGCTCGTACACGACCCCGATGAGACGGCACGCCCGCTCGGCCGTCTCCTCGTCCACGGCCGCGACGGCGGCGACGGGGTCGCCGACCATGCGGACCTTCTCGGTGCAGAGCGCCTCCTCGTCCTGCGAGACCGGCAGGATGCCGAACTTCACCGGCGGCAGGTCGGCCCCGGTGATGACGGCGTAGACGCCCGGGAGCTCGCGCGCGCGGCGCGTGTCGATCGAGACGATGCGCGCGTGGGCGTGAGTGGACCTCAGGAGTCTGCCGTAGGCCATCCGCGGCAGGACGAGATCGTCGGTGAAGCGCGTCTCGCCCGTGACCTTGGCCCACGCGTCGATCTTCGGCAGCGGGCGACCGATGACGGAGAAGGTTTTGTCGATCATGCCTTCGCCTCTTGACGACCCGCCATGCGGAGGGCCGCCAGCTCGACCGCGTCGAGGATTTTGGTGTAGCCGGTGCAGCGGCAGAGGTTGCCGGCGAGCGCCTCGCGGACGTGCTGCCGGGTCGGCGTCGGCGTGTCCGCCAGCAGCGCCTGGGCCGTGAGGAGGATCCCGGGCGTGCAGTATCCGCACTGCGCGGCGCCCAGCTCGGCGAACGCCTGCTGTAGCGGGTGGAGCACGCCGGCGCGCGCCATCCCCTCGACCGTCGTGATGCGCGCGTCCTCGAGATCGGCCGGCAGGGCCAGGCACGAGAGCACGGGCGCGCCGTCCACGAGGACCGTGCAGGTGCCGCACTCGCCGAGCTCGCAGCCGTGCTTCGTGCCGGGGAGATCGAGATCCTC
>JBOHQB010000115.1:0-7439 GCA_050731995.1 Candidatus Rokuibacteriota bacterium | reverse complement strand
CGCTCATCTCCGGCACGGCGCAGCTCGGCCCGATGTCCCGCCCGATGAAGGGCACGGAGGTCGACCAGTTCGAGAAGAAGTACGGCTACAAACCCACGCCGATCCGCACGTCGGTCGACGCCCTCGCCGTCTTCGTCAACAAGGACAATCCGATCAAGTGCCTGACGATGGCCCAGGTGGACGCGGTGTTCTCCAAGTCCCGCCGCCTGGGCGGGAAGGAAGACATCAAGACCTGGGCGCAGCTCGGCCTGACCGGCGAGTGGGCGGCGAAGCCCATCAGCCTGTACGGCCGCAACTCGGCCTCCGGCACGTACGGCTTCTTCAAGGAGCACTCGCTGAAGAACGGCGACTACAAGGACGAGGTGAAGGAGCAGCCGGGCTCCGCCTCCGTCGTCCAGGGCGTGACCGTCGACCGCTTCGCGGCCGGCTACAGCGGCATCGGCTACGCGACGGCGGGCGTCCGTGCCGTGCCGCTCGCCGAGAAAGAAGGCGGCAAGTGCTACGAGGCGGATCCGGACAACGCCTACGCGGCCACGTACCCGCTCGCGCGCTTCCTCTATGTGTACATCAACAAGACGCCCGGCAAGCCGCTCGATCCGCTGACGCGTGAGTTCGTCAAGTTGATGGTGTCGAAGGAAGGGCAGGAGGTCGTCATCAAGGACGGCTACTTCCCCATCCCTGCCTCGATCGCGAAAGAAGAACTCAGCAAGATCCAGTAAGTGGCCACGACGACCGACACTCTGCCCGCGGGCGGGTCGGAGACTCCGGCCCGCTCGCTGCACGTCTCCCGCGCGAGGACGAACCGCCGCATCGTCCTCGACCGCTGGGCGTCGAGGCTCGTCGTCCTGGGCGGCGTGGTCATCATCGCCTCGATCCTCGCGATCCTGTTCGTGATCGTCGGCGAGGTCTGGCCGTTGTTCCGGCCGCCGTCGGCAACGCTCGTCGCCACCCGGGCCAGCCTCGGAGCGCCGCCGGCGGGCGGTGATGCCGTGAGCGTGGACGAGTACCGACAAATCGCCGTCGCGATCACCCGCACGGGCGCGCTCGAGTTCGTGCCACTGGGCGGCGCGCCGCTCCCGGCGCCCGTCGCCGTGCCGGCGCTCGGGTCGGCCCAGGTGACGACCGTCGCCGCCTCCGCGAAGGGTGGGCATCTGCTCGGGACCTCCGACGGCCGTGTGATTGCCATGGAGCTGAAGTTCGACGTCGCCTTCAGAGACGGCAAGCGCCTGGTGACGCCGCAGTCCGCCTTCCGTGACGCGCTAGCGCTCGACCCTTCTGGCAAGCGACCCATACAGCGGCTGGCGTTCGCGGCCCCGGACTCAGGGCCGATCACCGTCGCCCAGATCGGGCCACGCGAGCTCATCGTGCAGACCGTCGTCGAGAAGAAGGCCCTGATCGGCGCCGCGCGCCGCGAGGAGTCCCTGGAGACGCTGGCCGTGCCCGGCGAGGCCGACGTCACGGCGCTCGCGCTCGACGGGCGCGGCGAGGACCTCTTCGTCGGCACGACCGGAGGCCAGGTCGTGTACTACGACATGCGTGACCGCGCCAACCCGACCAAGGGCGATGCCGTCGCGGTCGGTGGGGCGGTGACCGCGCTCGGCTTCTTGCTCGGCGACCGCACGCTGGTCGTCGGCGACCAGAAGGGTGGCGTGTCCACCTGGCAGATGGTGCCGCCGCCGGGCGGCGGGGCCAAGCGCCTCACGCGTATCTACCAGTTCGAGCCCCACGAAGCGGCCGTCGTCGGCGTCACCGCCTCCCGGCGCGACAAGGGATTCGCCACGACCGACGCGCGCGGCGAGATCAAGATCCGCTACGGCACGTCCGGACAGACGCTGATCACGGTGGGGGCCACCGAACCCCTGCGCGCGGTCACGTTCACGCCGAAATCCGACGCGTTGCTCGCCGTCGGCGAACGCGGCTCGGTCCGCGAGTGGGTCCTCGACAACCCCCACCCCGAGACGACGTTCAAGACCGTCTTCGGCAGGGTCTGGTACGAGGGGTACGCGGAGCCCGAGTACGTGTGGCAGTCCACGGGAGGCACGGACGATTTCGAGGCGAAGCTCAGCCTCACGCCGCTGATCTTCGGCACGCTCAAGGGCACCGTCTACGCGCTCCTCTTCGCGGTGCCGATGGCACTGCTCGCGGCGATCTACGTGAGCGAGTTCATGCACCCGGTGGTGAAGGGGTACGTGAAGCCGGTCGTCGAGATCATGGCGGCGCTGCCGAGTGTCGTGCTGGGCTTCCTCGCCGGCCTGTGGCTGGCGCCGATGATCGAGCGCGTCGTGCCCGGCCTGTTCATCATGCCGCTCGTCACCGCGGTGTGCATCCTGTCGACCATGCTCGCCTGGCGCACGCTGCCCGACCGCCTCCGCGGGCGCTTCAAGCCGGGTGTCGAAGCGCTGGTGCTCGTGCCGGTGCTCCTCGGCAGCGCGTGGGTCGCGTTTTGGCTCGGTGGACTCGTCGAGGCAACGCTGCTGGGCGGCAGCTACCGCAACTGGCTGCTCTCGGCGCTCGGTCTCACCTACGACCAGCGCAACTCGCTCGTCGTCGGCATCGCGATGGGGTTTGCCGTGATACCCATCATCTTCACGATCGCCGAAGACTCGCTGGCCAACGTCCCGCAGCACCTGCGGGCGGGCTCACTCGCACTGGGAGCCAACCGGTGGCAGACGGCAGTGCGGATCGTGCTGCCGACGGCCAGCCCCGGGATCTTTTCCGCGATCATGATCGGGTTCGGCCGCGCGGTCGGCGAGACGATGATCGTCCTGATGGCGACGGGTAACACCCCCATCATGGACTGGTCCATGTTCAACGGCTTCCGCGCGCTCAGCGCCAACGTCGCCGTGGAGCTGCCCGAAGCCCCCGAAGGCGGCACCCTCTTCCGCGTCCTGTTCCTCGCGGCCTTCCTGCTCTTCTGCCTCACATTCGTCGTCAACACGCTGGCCGAGCTGGTCCGGCTCCGGCTGCGTCAGAAGTACCGCTACCTGTGAGACGCCTCATCCGGAGCGGCGAGCCCTTCATCTGGCTCACGGGCGGGGCGCTCGCGTCGGCGCTCATCCTCGTGGTGGGCCTGCTCATCCTCATCCTCGTCAACGGCCTCGGCTTCTTCTGGCCGAAGGACGTCGTGCGCCTGACACTCGCCGACGGCAAGGTGCTCACCGGCTTCCTCGCGGACCGCGAGCCGGTGCCGGGCAAGCCTGGTCAGCATCGCCTCAAGCTCCAAGTGGCGAACCGCGACCTGTATGGCGCCGATTTCCAGTGGGTCGACGAGGCGCAGATCGTCAAGCGTGAGCGCCCACCCGACGTCGTCGTGATCGAGCGTACCGAGTGGGGACTCCTCCTCGGAACGATCAAGGAAGTGCGCGAAGGTGGTCGCGCGATCGCGACGGGGCCCGCCGCCGGTCTGGTGGAGGCCCGGCGGCGGCTGCCCGAGGCCGCCCAAGTGCGCGCGCAGATCCGTGCCATCGAGAAGGGCGACATCGGCCGCATCAACCATGCCCAGGAGCGGATCCGCCTGGGTCTCAAGGCGCTCGAGCTCAAGGGCGTGACCACGGGATCGGAGGTCGAGCGCCTCCGCGAGCGACTCGCCGTCGAACAGCTCCGCTACCGGGACCAGGAGGGACGGCTGGCCGAGCTCCGGAAGCGCGACTCGGCCTCGATCGTCGTCACGGCGGACGGCGGCAAGGAGAAGGATCTGCCGCTGGCGCAGGTGCTGGGTATCGCGGCCCCGAACACGATGTCCGTGGCAGCCAAGACACTCGTCTACGCGGCGCGCGTCTGGGAGTTCGTCGCCGACGATCCGCGCGAGTCGAACACCGAGGGCGGCGTCTTCCCGGCGATCTTCGGCACCGTGATGATGGTCATGATCATGTCGGTGATGGTCACACCGCTCGGCGTCCTCGCCGCCTTCTACCTGCGCGAGTACGCCAGGCAAGGGACCTTCGTGAGCACGGTCCGGATCGCGGTGAACAACCTCGCCGGGGTTCCCTCGATCGTCTTCGGCGTCTTTGGCGTCGGCTTCTTCATCTACGTTGTCGGCGGGTCGATCGACAGACTCTTCTTCTCGGAATCGCTGCCGACCCCGACCTACGGCACCGGGGGCATTCTCTGGGCCTCGCTCACGCTGGCGCTGCTGACGATTCCCGTCGTGATCGTGGCGACCGAAGAGGGGCTCGCGGCGATACCGCGCGGTGTCCGCGAAGCGTCGCTGGCGCTCGGGGCGACGAAGCTGGAGACGACGCTCCGCGTCGTGCTCCCCGCCGTGATGCCCTCGGTGCTCACGGGGCTCATCCTCGCCATGGCGCGCGCCGCGGGCGAGGTCGCCCCGCTCATGCTGACGGGGGTCGTGAAGCTGGCGCCGGCCTTGCCGGTGGACGGCTACTGGCCGTTCCTCCACCTGGACCGCAAGTTCATGCACCTCGGCTTCCACATCTATGACGTTGGCTTCCAGTCGCCGAACGTGGACGCGGCGCGGCCGATGGTGTTCGTGACGACGCTGCTCCTGCTCGGAATCGTCGTGCTGCTCAACCTGTTCGCCATCACCACTCGTAATCGGCTGCGCCGGAAGTACACGACCTCGGCGGTGTAGGAGGGATCCATGGCCGGCAACGTCTCCGTGACCACGAGCCTCAACCCGAACGCCAGCGCTGCGTCTATCATGGAGACGCCCATGGTGGAGATCGACCACCTGTCGCTGTGGTACGGGGACAAGATCGCCCTCAAGGACATCTCCATGTCCGTCCCCAAGCACCGCGTGACCGCCTACATCGGGCCGTCGGGGTGCGGCAAGTCCACGCTGCTCCGCTGCATCAACCGGATGAACGACCTCGTGGACGGCGTGCGGACAGCCGGCGTCGTCCGCATCGGCGGCGCCGATATCCACGACCCTTCGCTCGACGTGGTCGAGCTGCGCAAGCGGGTGGGCATGGTCTTCCAGAAGTCCAACCCCTTCCCCAAGTCGATCTTCGAGAACGCGGCCTACGGCGCGCGGATCCTCGGCGTGCACAGCCGGGCGGACCTCGAGGGTATCGTCGAGCGCAGCCTCAAGGCCGCGGCGCTCTGGGACGAGGTCCACGACCGGCTCCACGAGAGCGCGCTGGGGCTCTCGGGCGGGCAGCAGCAGCGCCTCTGCATCGCGCGGGCGATCGCGATCGAGCCGGACGTGCTGCTGATGGACGAGCCGTGCTCGGCGCTGGATCCGATCGCGACGGCGAAGATCGAGGAGCTGATGCTCGAGCTGAAGAACGCCTACACGATCGTCATCGTGACCCACAACATGCAACAGGCCGCGCGCGTGTCGGACTACACGGGCTTCATGCTGTTGGGCGAGCTGGTCGAGTTCGGGGTGACGCGCGACGTCTTCACGAACCCGCACGACAAGCGGACCGAGGATTACATCACCGGCCGGTTCGGGTAGGATCGGAGGGGGCCATGCAGCGGCACTTCCACGAGGAGCTCGAGGCGCTCAAACAGACACTGCTCGCCATGGGCGGGCTCGTCGAGGATCAAATCCGACGCGTGATGACCGCGCTGCGCGAGCGCGACAGCGCGCTCGCCCAGGAGGTCATCGAGCGCGACGCGCAGGTGAACACCTACGACGTCGAGGTGGACGAGAAGTGCGTCGAGCTGCTGGCGCTGCATCAGCCGACGGCGAAGGACCTGCGCTTCATCACGACGGCGATGAAGATCGTCACCGACCTCGAGCGCATCGGCGACCAGGCCGTGAACATCGCCCAGCGCACGCTCGAGCTGAACCGCGAACCGCAGCTCAAGCCCTACATCGACCTGCCGCGGATGGCGGAGCGGGCACAGAGCATGGTCAAGGAGAGCCTCGACGCCTTCGTGAGCGGCGACACCGAGCTCGCGCGGAGGGTCTGCGCCTCGGACAACGAGGTCGACGCGCTGAAGGAGCAGATCTTCCGCGAGCTGCTGACGTTCATGATGGAGGACCCGAAGACCATCCCGCGTGCGATCCGGCTCATTCTCGTCTCGCGCTTCCTGGAGCGCGTCGCGGACCACGCGACGAACATCGGCGAGATGGTCATCTACATGATCGAGAGCAAGATGGTGAGGCACACGCTGGCCTGAGCGCCGCCGACCTCGTCCTGCTCGTCGCCAACGTCGTCTACGCGACGTCGTATGTCGCCACGCGCCTGACCCTCGACGCGGTGCCGCCGGCGACGCTCGCCCTGTTCCGGCTGGTCGGCGGCGCCCTGATCCTCGTCCCTCTCGCGCGGCGAGCGGCCCCGGGTCCCCGCGCCGTGCCGGGCGACCGCGCCCGTATCTTCTGGATGGGTGCGCGGGGCTTTGCCGCGGCCATCGCCTTCGCCCACTGGGGCATCACGTACTCGACGGCGACCAACGCGGCGCTCCTGATCGTCGTCGAGCCGCTGGCGATCATACTCCTCGGGCCACCGCTCCTGGGCGAGCGGCTCACGCGGCGGGAGGCGCTGGGCGCCGCGCTGGCGGTGACCGGCGCGGTGCTCGTCGTGGCCGATGGCGTGCCGGGCCTGACGACGACCCTCGCCCCGCACTGGCGCGGTGACCTGCTGCTCGTGCTCGCCGGCCGCGCGTACGCATCCTACTCGCTGCTGGGTCGCGGCGTGCTCCTGCGCCGGCCCGCGCTCGCGGTGACGGCGGAGTCGATCGTGTGGGGGGCCGTCGTGATAACACCGCTGGCGGCCGCGGAGTGGCTCGCCGGCGCGCGACCCGTCGCCGGGACGTCCGCGATCGCCGGCACGGTCTATCTCGCCGTCGTCATCACGGCGGGTGGCTACGTCGCCTGGAACTGGGCGCTGGCGCGCGTACCCGCGCCGCGGGCCGCCGTCTTTTTGAACGTCCAGCCGATCGTCGGCGCGTTGCTGGGGGTCGTCCTGCTCGGCGATGCGCTGACGCCGTTCATCGGGGTCGGCGGCGCGCTGAGCGTGCTCGGCCTCGCGCTGACCGTCCGCAATGCGCGGTGACGGGATCGCCCCGCCCGGACGGTATACTCGATCCGTGCCCGACACACGCCGCTACCAGCTGAAGAACGAGGTCGCCAACCGGCTGATCGCCGAGCTGCTCGAGGCCGAGGGCGTCCCGCCGGCGCGGCGCGGATACTTCCAGCAGCTCCTGACCTCGGCGCTCAAGCTCCACGAGGACGGCGCCGACACGGGCGACGTCAAGATCACCAACGCCGCACTCAAGGAGATGCGCTACGCGTTCAAGGTGTTCGCGCCGTACCGTGACGTGCGCAAGGTGACGGTCTTCGGCTCGGCGCGCACCCCGCCGGTCGACGCCGCGGCCGTCGTCGCGCGGGACTTCGGGCGCCGGATGGTGGACGCGGGCTGGATGGTGGTGACGGGCGCCGGTCACGGCATCATGGGCGCGGCGCAGGAGGGGGCGGGCGGCGAGCGGTCGTTCGGGCTCAACATCCGCCTGCCGTTCGAGCAGGAGGCGAA
>JBOHQB010000114.1:0-12056 GCA_050731995.1 Candidatus Rokuibacteriota bacterium | reverse complement strand
TCAAGGCCGGCGTCGTCTGCTCGGGCATGAACGGCGGCCCGCCGGAGGCGACGCGCGAGATGATGCAGCTCTTTGCCGAAGAGGTCATGCCGCACTTCCGGGAGGACGCCGCCGTGGACGAGACGGCCGGCGTGGGAAGGTAGGACTCCAGATGAAGCTTCAGGACCGCGTCGCGGTGGTCACAGGTGGCGGCTCGGGAATCGGGCGCGCCATCGCGCTGCGCTTCGCCGAGGAGGGCGCGCGCGTCGTCGTCAACGATCTGAAGAAGGACGCCGCCGAGAAAACGGTCGCGGAGATCGGCGGCGGACGGGGCCGGGCAATCGCCGCCGACGTCGCCGACAGCGCCCAGGTCTGCGCGATGTTCGAGGAGGTCGGGCGCCTCCACGGCGGGCGCCTGGACATCCTCGTCAACAACGCGGGCATCGCCGAGACGGTCGACACCAACCGGGGCGCCATCAGCGAAAAGGGCGCGGCGCGGATGGCGGAGATGTTCGCCGGCGAGGGGATCAAGACCCACTGGGACATCGTCCAGAACATGAGCGACGCGGCGTGGCGGCAGATGCTCTCGGTCCACCTCGACGGCACGTTCTACTGCACGCGCGAGGCGCTCAAGCTCATGAGCGTCCGGGATGCGGGCGGCGCCATGGTCAACATCTCGTCGGTCGCGGCGCTGATGGGTCTCGAGACCGCGGTTCACTACAGCGCCGCCAAGGGCGGCATCCTCGCCTTCACGCGCGCCGTCGCGCGCGAGGTGGGCTCGCGCGGGATCCGGGTGAACGCCATCTGCCCCGGCTTCATCGACACGCCGATGACCCGCCCCATCCCGGAGCTTGCCCGCGCGTCGGTGATCCACCGCACACCGCTCGGCCGCTGGGGCCTGCCCGAGGAGGTCGCGGCGACCGCGCTCTTCCTCGCCTCCGACGAGTCGTCGTTCTTCACCGGGCAGTGGCTGTCGCCCAACGGCGGCCTCTTCACGGGCTGAGCCGGCATCCGTGAACGTCCGCATCGGCACCTCCGGGTACAACTACCCGGAGTGGCGGGGGTCGTTCTATCCGCGCGACATGAAGCCGGCGGGAATGTTGCCGTACTACGCGGAGCGCTTCGCGACGGTCGAGATCAACAACACCTTCTACCGGATGCCCACGCCGAAGACCGTCGAGTCCTGGGCGGCCCAGGTGCCGGAGAGCTTCGTCTTCGTGCTCAAAGCGCCGCAGCGGATCACCCACTTCGCCCGGCTGCGCGATGTCGGCGACTCCGTCCAGTTCTTCTGCGACACGGCGCTCATGCTTGGCCCGCGGCTCGGCCCGCTGCTCTTCCAGCTCCCGCCGAACTTCAAGGTGGACGTCGAGCGTCTCGCCGGCGCGCTGGCGCTCCTGCCGCCGACGGTGCGCGTCGCGTTCGAGTTCCGCCACGTGTCGTGGTTCACCGACGAGGTCTACGCGCAGCTCCGCGCGCGGAACGCCGCGCTCGCGATCGTGGAAAACGAGGACGGCTCAACGCCCGCGGTCGCCACCGCCGACTGGGGCTATTTCCGACTCCGCGCCGTCGAGTACACGGACGCGCAGCTCGGGCGCTGGGTCGAGACGATCCGCACTGTCGGCGGAGCGTGGCGCGACGCGTTCGTCTTCTTCAAGCACGAGGAGGGCGCGACGGGCCCGGCCCTCGCCAAGCGTTTCGAGACGCTCGTCGCCGACTGACACCACCTGTCGGGCGCCGCGCTCACCCGCCGCGGCGCGCGATCAGCGCCTGCACGCTGTGACGATGCTGGGTGCCGTCGCGCGCGCAGCGGATGACGCGCTCCCCCCGGTGCCGGACGCGCCAGCCCGCGTAGGCGCGCGCGAGCTCACCCGGCCGGAAGTAGTCGACGATCTCGCCCCACTCGACGTGGATCACACGGTCGGTGAACACGATGTGCGCGTGGTGGCCGGCCGGTCGCGTGAGCGCCTGAAGCCGCGCGAGGAGCCGGCGCCGCGCGCGGCGCGGGACGTAGTGGATCGACCCGCACGAGTAGACGCAATCGAACGGGCCGCGCACCGCGACGCGCGCCATGTCGCCGTGCACCCAACGGATCCGGACGCCGCGCGCGCGGGCGAGCCGCGCCGCCTTGCGCAGACCGGCGCGGGACGCGTCGAGCCCGGTCACGCGGAAGCCGAGAGTCGCGAAGAACACGCTGTCGCGGCCCTCGCCGCAGCCGAGCTCGAGCACCCGGGCTCCGCACGGCAGCAGTCGACTCACCCGCTTGGCGAACGACGACGGCGCCGTCCCCCAGACGTACGTCCGGGGCTCCCGGGCGTACTCGCGGGCCCAGGGGCTTCGCGTCACCGTCGAAGCCATCCGACGTAGATCGACACGCCGTCCACCTTCACCTGGTAGGTTGCGACCGTGTGCCCGCCCGGATGATCGGGCCGGCCCGTTCGCACGTCGAAGGTCCAGCGGTGCCAGGGACACGTGACCACGGTCCCGTCGAGTCGCCCGTCCCCGAGGGGACCACCGCGGTGCGGGCAGACGTGGTTGATCGCGAAGATCTCCCCGCCGACGTTGAAGAGCGCCACGGGTTTGTCGAACGGACCGATCACGACCTTGCCCGTCCCCGGCGGGAGATCCGAGAGCTCGGCGACCTTGACGAATGGAACCTCGGCCATCGGGCCCGCCTCCGGCCCGATACTAGCGCCGCCGCTCCATCCGCGCGAGCACCGCACGCAGGTCGATCGCGCCCGAGAGCACGGGCGCCATGGGGTCGCCGTGCTTCTCGAATCGGGCCGGCGCCGTCTTGATCGTGAACTGTGCGGGATCGAGGCGCGTGTCGATCTCCTCCCAGCGCAGCGGGCACGACACGGGCGCTCCCGGACGGGGCCGGACGGAGAACGGCGCGACAACCGTCTGGCCGTGGCCGTTCTGGCCCCAGTCGATGTAGACCTTGCCGCCGCGTGATTTGAGCGGCCGCGCCACCGTGGAGATCTCCGGCCCCACCTCGACTCCCATCACGGCAAGGAGCCGCGCGAAAGTCCGTGCCTCGTCGTAGCCATAGCGCGCGCCAAGCGGGACCAGGATGTGGAGGCCCGTCGCCCCAGAGGTCTTCACGAAGCTGGGGAGATCGAGATCGTCGAGGATCCGCTTGAGCGCACGCGCGACCTTGACGACGTGCTGGAAGGGCGCGCCCTTGGGGTCGAGGTCGAGCACGAGCCAGTCGGGGCGGTCGAGCGTGCCGAGGCGCGAGTGCCAGAAGTGGAGCGGGATCGCTGCCATGTTGGCGATGAAGCGCAGCGTTTCGACGTCGTTGACGATGAAGTAGTGGATGTCGCGCTGCGCGTGCGGCGAGTGGATGCGCTCGGTCCGGATCCACGCGGGCGCCCACGTGGGCGCGTCCTTCTGGAAGAAGGACTTGCCCTCGATCCCGTCGGGGTAGCGCGTGAGCACGACGGGCCTGTCTTTCAGGTACGGGAGCATGAACGGCGCGATCCGCTCGTAGTAGTCCACGAGGTCGCGCTTCGTGTAGCTCGTAGCCGGCCAGAACACCTTGGTCGGGTTGGTGATCGTCACGCGCGGCGGATCCGCACCCCGGTGATGCGCGAAGGCGGCGGGGCGGGGGAGGCTCCCAGAGGGAATGCTGTATTGACCGAAGGAGCCTCCCCCGCCCCGCCGCCGCTCGGGTGGCTCGGCCGGCCGTTCGCGGACGCACTCGCGCGGCGACTTGTCGTCGCGCAGGCCGAGGAACGCGGGATGCCGGATGCCGCCGTCCGCGGTCCACTCGGTGAAGCGGACCTCGCAGACGAGCTTCGGCTCGACCCAGTGATGGCCGCGCCCGGCCGGGGTTCCGGAGTCGAAAGGCGACGTGGCGCGCTTCAGCGGTTGCAGTCGCTTCCAGATGTCGCCGAGCGTCCGCTCGTCGAAGCCGGTGCCGACCTTGGAGACATAGACGAGACGCTCGCCCTCGTAGATCCCGAGGTGGAGCGCGCCGAAGTGCGCGCGCGTCCCCTGCGGCTCGGTCCAGCCGCCGACCACGAACTCCTGCCGCAGCTGGCACTTCACCTTCAGCCAGTCGCGCGTGCGCCGGCCGACGTACGCCGAGTCCACGCGCTTGGCGATCATCCCCTCGAGCCGTTGCTCGTACGCGGCGTCGAAGAATTCCTTGCCGTGCTCGAGCACGTGATCGCCGTACTGGATCACGCCGCGCGTGGGGAGCAGTCGCGCGAGGCAGGCCTTCCGCTCCCGGAGCGGTACTGCTCGGAGATCGCGACCGTCGAGCGCCAGACAGTCGAAGAAGATCGCGTTGACCGGCACGACCGACTTCGCCCGCTCGATGTCGTCGGGCCGCGTGAGCCCCATGCGCGACTGCAGCCGCTGGAAGGATGACCGGCCGCGCTCGTCGAAGGCGACGATCTCGCCGTCGAGGAGGAACCGGTCGAGCGGCAACGCGCGGAGCGCGGTGACGATCTCCGGATACCGCGTCGTCACATTCTGGTGGGAGCGGGTTCGCAGCTCCACCCGCTCGCCATGACGCTGGGCGAGCACGCGGACCCCGTCGTACTTGATCTCGAAGAGCCACTCCCGCCCGGAGAGGGGCTCGTCCACGAGCGTCGCGAGCATGACCGGCTGGGTCGCGGCGCGGACGTCCCCGGCCGGCGCTTTGAGCGTGTTCAGGTATTCGCGCAGCGCGGCCACGCGGCCCGGCCCGCTCCGGATCTCCTCGACGGTCAGCCCCGACAGGACCGACTCGGGCCAGCGCGCCGTCACGTCCTCGTCGCGCGCGAAGCCGTCGGCCTTCTTCAGCAGCAGCCAGTTCTTGTCGTCGCCGCGGCGACCGCCCATGCGCGCGAGCGTCCACCGTCCGCGCAGCTTCACGCCGAAGAGCTCGAACTCGAGCGTGCCCCGCGCGAGCTGCTCCTCGGCGGGCTCGCTCTTCGTGAGCCGGAACCAGCCGCGATCCCAGACGATGACCGCGCCGGCGCCGTAGTTGCCCTCGGGGATCGTCCCCTCGAAGTCCGCGTACTCGACGGGATGGTCCTCGACGTGGACCGCGAGGCGCTTGTCGTGCGCGCGGACGGACGGCCCCTTGGGCACCGCCCAGCTCTTGAGCGTACCGCCCATCTCCAGGCGGAAGTCGTAGTGCAGCTGTCGCGCGGCGTGCTTCTGGACCACGAAGAGGCGGCCCTCGGACGCGCGCGGCCCGCCGAACGGCTCCGGCGTCCGGTGCGGGTCCCGCTTCTTCCGGTAGTCGTCGAGGTGGGCGGACACCGCTATCCCTTGAGGAGTTCGTCTCCTTGGAAATGATAGGCGCACGCGTGCTATCGTGCAAAGCACGATGCCGCCGCATTCCACGGGCTCGGGCACGATCTCTTTCGGGCTGGTGAGCATTCCGGTCCGGATGTACACGGCCACCTCGTCGGCCGGCGTGTCCTTCAACCAGCTCCACGCGAAGTGCGGCTCGCGCATCAAGCAGCAAACGTTCTGTCCCGTGTGCAACGAGACCGTCGAGCGCTCGGCGCTCGTGCGCGGCTACGAGTTCGCCAAGGATCAGTACGCGCGCGTCGCCGACGACGAGCTCAAGGCGCTCGAGGGCGAGGCGTCCAAGGTCATCGACATCGCCGAGTTCGTGCCGCTCGAGCGTGTCGACCCGATCTACTTCGAGAAGACCTACTACCTCGGCCCCGACAAGGGCGGCGAGAAGGCCTACCGCCTCCTCGCCGACGCGATGACCAAGTCGAGCCAGGTGGCGCTCGCCAAGTTCGTGATGCGGGGCAAGGAGAGCCTCGTACTCGTCCGCGCCGCTCAGGACGGGCTCATGCTCCACACGATGTACTTCGCGGATGAAGTCCGCGACTTCGGCGAGATCGACCGCGGCGAGTCGGCGAAGATCAAGGACGGCGAGCTCGACCTGGCGCTCCAGCTCATCAACGGGCTCCGGAGCGAGGAGTTCCAGCCCGAGCAGTACGCCGACGAGTACCGCCAGCGCGTGCTCGACCTGATCAACCGGAAGGTCGAGGGCAAGGAAGTCAGCGTCGCCGCGGCCGACGCGCCGCGCGCCCAGGTGATCGACCTCATGGAGGCCCTCAAGGAGAGCCTCGCCAGGCGCGTCATCGAGCGCAAGCCGCCGACGAAGATCCCCGCCAAGCGCGCCGAGGCCCCGCCCGCGCGCGCCGCGCAGGCCAAGAAGGCGCAGGGCGGCAAGAAGTAGCCGCGGCAGGGTAGAATGGCGGTGTCGGCAGCCGACCATGCCGCGAACGATCCTCGAGCCCCGGTTTCAGGTCGAGTACCTGTCGATCCTCGACGGCGACGGGAACCTCGACGCGTCTCTCGAGCCGAAGCTCTCCGACGACGAGCTCCGGCGCCTGCATCACGCCATGGTCCTGGGCCGCCGCCTCGACGAGCGCATGGTGCGGCTGCAGCGCCAGGGCCGGATCGGCACGTTCGCGCCGATCAAGGGCCAGGAAGCCTCGCAGCTTGGGAGCGCCTTCACGCTCCGCCCCACCGACTGGATGGTGCCGTCCTTCCGCGAGACCGTGGCCATGATCTGGCGCGGCTGGCCCATCGAGAAGCTCCTGCTCTTCTTCGCCGGCTACCTCGAGGGCAGCCAGCCGGCGCCCGACCAGCGCGACCTGCCGATCACGATCCCGGTCGCCACGCAGCTGCCGCACGCCGTCGGTCTGGCCTACGCCGCGCAGTACCGCGGCGACGATGCCGTCGTCATGGCGTACTTCGGCGACGGCGCCACGTCCGAGGGCGACTTCCACGAGGCGCTCAACTTCGCCGGCGTCTGGCACGTGCCGATCGTCTTCGTGTGCCAGAACAATCAGTGGGCGATCTCGGTCCCGCTCAAGAAACAGACCCACTCCCGCACGATCGCGCAGAAGGCGCTCGCCTACGGCTTCAACGGCGTCCAGGTGGATGGCAACGACGTTCTCGCCGTGTACACCGCGAGTCGCGAGGCGGTCGACCGAGCCCGCGCGGGCGACGGGCCCACGCTGATCGAGTGCGTCACCTACCGCCTCGGCATGCACACGACCGCCGACGACCCGACGAAGTACCGCTCGCAGGAAGAGGTCGAGGCCTGGGAGCGGAAGGACCCGCTCACGCGCTTCGCGCAGTATTTGAAGACGAAGGGGCTCCTCGACGACTCCCTCGAGGCTGACGTGGACGCCGAGATCGCCGCGGCGGTCGCGCGCTTCGAGGCGACGCCGCCGGCCGACCCGCTCACGATGTTCGACCACGTCCACGGCGAGATCCCGCCGGACCTCAGGGCGCAGCGCGAGGCGCTCGCCGAGCGGCTGCGGAGCGGGGGCGCGCCGCCCGCCTCGCCCGCGCCGCCCAGCCCGCCGATGCGCGGCCAGCGGACGACCAGGCGCTGACGTGGCGAAGCTCACGATGGTCAAGGCGCTGAACCTGGCGCTCCAGCAGGAGATGGAGACGGACCCCGACGTCATCGTGATCGGCGAAGACGTCGGCGTGGACGGCGGCGTGTTTCGCGTGACCGAAGACCTCCAGCGCCTCTACGGCAGCCAGCGCGTCATCGACAGCCCGCTCGCGGAAGCCGCCATCATCGGGACCGGCGTCGGCATGGCGCTCTACGGGCTCAAGCCCGTCTGCGAGATCCAATTCTCGGGCTTCGCGTTCCAGTGCTTCCATCAGATCGAGAACCACTGCGCGCGCTATCGGATGCGCTCGCAGGGGCGTTTCCACGTCCAGATGGTCGTGCGCATGCCCTTCGGCGGCGGCGTGCGCGCCCTCGAGCATCATTCAGAATCCGAGGAGCAGTTCTACGCACACATCCCCGGGCTCAAGATGGTGATTCCGTCGGGGCCACGCAACGCCCGGGCCCTCCTGGCATCGGCGATCCGCGACCCGGACCCGGTGATCTTCTTCGAGCACAAAGCGCTCTACCACGCGGCGAAGGAGGACGTCCCCGACGAGCGCGAGGCCTTCCCGATCGGCCGGGCCGTCGTCGTGCGCGAGGGCGGCGACCTCACGCTGGTCGCCTACGGCGCCATGCTGCGCGTCGCGCGCGAGGCCGCCGAGCGGCTTGCCGCCGAGGACGGCGCCCAGTGTGATGTGATCGACCTGCTGACGATCTCGCCGCTCGACCGCGAGACCCTTGCCGCGTCGGTCGCGAAGACGGGCCGCTGCGTCATCGTGCACGAGGCGCCGAAGTCGTTTGGAGCCGGTGCCGAGATCGCGGCCTCGATCATGGAGGGCGCGTTCCTCTCGCTCGAGGCGCCGGTCCGTCGCGTCACCGCGCACGACGTGCCGTTCCCCGGATTCGCGCGCGAGAAGGCGAGCGTCCCCGACGTCGCGCGCGTGCTGGCCGCCGCGCGCGAGACCCTCGCGTACTGAGGATGGCGCGCGCGTTCGTCCTGCCCGACCTGGGCGAGGGGCTCGTCGAAGCCGAGATCGTCAAGGTCCTCGTGCGCGAAGGCGACGTGATAGCCGAGGACGCGCCGCTGCTCGAGGTGGAGACCGACAAGGCCACGGTCGAGATCCCGTCGCCATTCGCCGGACGCGTCGAGCGGATCCACGTCCAGCCCAATCAAACCGTGCACGTCGGCGACGTGCTCGTGACGTTCGCGGACGGCGATGGCGCCACCGGGCAATCGCCCGCGACCGCCAGGGAGGCCCCGCGTCCCGCGGCGACAACCGTCGCGCTCACGCCCGCTGCGCCAGTGCCGGCGACGCCGGCGACGCGGCGTCTCGCCCGCGAGCTGCGCGTCGATCTCCACGCGGTACGCGGAAGCGGATCCGGCGGGCGTGTGACCGACGACGATGTCCGCGCGGCGGCAGCGGGCCCGCGCGCGCAGCCAGCGGCTCCACGAACGATGGCGCCGCCCCGCGAGCACGGCCCGGCGAAGGCGCTCGCCCAGGTCGGCGACGAGCCACCTCCCCTCCCGCGCTTCGAGCAGTGGGGGCCCGTCGAGCGCCAGCCGCTGTCGCACCTCCGCCGCACGATCGCCGAGCGCATGGCGCTCTCCGCGGCGCTGATTCCGCACGTCACCCACTTCGATCGCGCCGACGTCACGGATCTGGACGCGCTGATCAAGCGCTCGCTGGACGAGGGGCGCGAGCGCGGCGTCACGCTCACGCTCACCGCATTTTTGTTGAAGGCCGTGGCGCTCGCGCTCGGCGAGCACCCCGTCTTCAACGCGAGCCTCGACCCGGCGGCGGGCGAGCTGATCCTCAAGCGCTACTGCCACCTCGGCATCGCCGTGGCGACCGAGCGCGGGCTGATCGTGCCCGTCATCCGCGAGGTGGACACGAAGCCCCTGCTCCAGATCCAGCGCGAGCTGGCCAGCCTTGCCCAGCGCACTCGCGAGGGCAAGGTCGTGCTCGACGACCTACGGGGCGGGACCTTCACGGTCACGAACATCGGCGCGCTCGGCGGCACCGGCGCGCTCCCCATCATCAACTACCCCGAGGTCGCGATCCTCGGCGTCGCCCGCGCCAACCCCGAGCCCGTCGTCCGTGACGGCGCGATCGTGCCGCGCGTGATGCTGCCGCTGACGCTCACCTTCGACCACCGCGTCGCGGACGGCGCCGACGGCGCGCGCTTCGCGCGCGCGATCGTCCAGCGCCTCGAGGCGCCGGAGCGCCTGCTGCTGGAATGGTGATGCGTCGTCGCACGTTCCTCGCGACCCTCAGCCTCGGCCTCCTCACCACACCGCGCACCGGCCACGCGCAGACGCCGACCAAAACCGCGCGGGTCGGCTGGGTCGCTGGCAGCGCGGGGCCGCTCCCGACGTCCGAGTACCTCGACGCGTTCCGCGAGGGCTTGCGCGAGCGAGGGTGGGCGGAAGGGCGGAACCTTGTGATCGAGGCCCGGTGGGGTGATCGCGATCGGGCGCGCGAGCTCGCCGCCGAGCTGGTTCGACTGAAGATGGACGTGCTCGTCGCGCAGGGGCCGATGGTCGTCGGAGTTCGGACCGAAGCGGGCGCGATTCCGGTCGTCTTTGGCTTCAGCGGCGACCCCGTGGAGGGTAAGCTTGTCGCCAGTCTCGCGCGCCCGGGGGGAAACCTCACCGGCCTCAGCTTTATGTCGTTCGAGCTGATGGGCAAACGTCTGGAGCTCCTCAAGGAGGCGCTGCCACGTCTCGTCAGGGTCGCGGTCCTCGCGAACAGCGCGCACACGGGCGAGCAGAGCGAGCTGCGCGAGACGCGAGCCGCCGCCCGACGCCTCGATCTGACCGTCCAGTATCTTCCGGTCCGCGTGGCCGGAGACTTCGACATCGCCTTCGCGGCCATGACGCGTGAGCGTGCGGAGGCCATCGTCGCGTTTCCCGACGGGCTCATCATGAGCCAGGCAAGCGCTATCGCCGCGTTCGCCGCCAAGCACCGTATCCCGGCGGTCTCGGGTTGGGCCCCGTTCGCCGAGCGTGACAACCTCATGACGTACGGTCCTAACCTCCACGAATCGTGGCGCTACGTGGCAGCGTACGTCGACAGAATCCTGAGAGGCGCGAAACCGGCCGACCTGCCCGTCGAGCAGCCGACGAGATTCGAACTGGTCGTGAACCTCAAGACAGCCAAGGCGCTCGGCCTCACGCTGCCGCAGTCCATTCTCCTTCGCGCCGACCGGGCGATCCAATGATGCCGCTCACGCACCGCCCGCTCAGTCCGAATAGAAATATGGCCGCAGCTCCGATTCCGGCACGAAGCGGGCGGTCTGTCGAAGGATGGCGCGGCAGGTCCCGGTGTCGAGCTCTCCGTGCGCGGGAACCGTCAGCGTCTGAACCGTGCCTTGGGGCGTCACGCGCCGGAGCTTTACGTGGCTGCCGCGGCGTGAGTGTTCCGTGAACCCGAACCGACCGAGGATCCCGATGATCTCCGCGCCCGAGAGGCGGCGGAGTCTAGGCATGCGCCGGCTGCAGCTCCAGCGTAACGAGAAGAGTCGGTTCCCGTGCGAGCCCGAGGGCCTCGAGATCCTCGCCCTCGAGATGGAGCGCGACGGCCTCGCGGAGGTTGGCGGCGACCTCGTCGAGCGTCGCGCCCTGTGTGACCACGGGTATCTCCAGACATTCCGCGACATACCCCGACTGCTCACCGTGCCGGATCGCCGCCTTGATGGTCCGCTGGACTCTCCCGGCTGCCACGGATGTGCGCTCGCGCCGCCTTGTCGACGCTCCGGCCTTGGTCGAGTAGCGCGCCGCGCGCTCGGCCACTCGGGCGACGGCGTCGCGTACGGAGGGGCTCACGCCGGCCGCGTGCTCCCGCAGGGCCCGGTTGATCTGCGTCTGGTACGGCTCGGCGCCCGGCCGCGCCGCGCGCTTCTTGAAGAGGTCGACGAGATCCTGGTCGAGCATCATCGTGATCCGGACCTTGCGCTTGGCCATGACGGTGAGTATATGCATATCATGCATATCGAACAAGACGCCGCGTCATGGTGATGGGCGACCTCGTGCGCGAGGTGGACGTCGCCGTCATCGGCGGCGGCCCCGGCGGCTACTCGGCGGCCTTCCGCTGCGCCGAGCTGGGGCTGGAGACCGTCGTCGTGGACGCGGGCGCGCGGCTCGGCGGCGCCTGCCTCTTCGAGGGTTGCATTCCCTCCAAGGCGCTGCTGCACGTCGCCGCCCTCCTCGGCGAGGCGGAGCGTGCCAAGGAGCTCGGCATCGACTTCGGCGCGCCGAGCGTCTCGCTCGACCCGCTCCGGAAGTGGAAGAGCGAGCGCGTCGTCGGGCGCCTGGCACGCGGCCTCGCCGGCGTGGCGAAGTCGAAAGGCGTCGAGGTCGTGGGCGGCCGCGCGGTCTTCGAAGACTCCCGCTCGCTCCGGGTGGAGGGCGAGACGCCGCAGAAGATCCGCTTCCACCACGTCGTGATTGCCACCGGCTCGGTCCCGAGCCGCCCGGAGGGCCTCGCGCTCGAGAGCGAGCGCGTCATGGACTCGACCGCCGCGCTCGAGATCCCCGACGTCCCGGAGCGGCTGCTCGTGATCGGCGGCGGCTACATTGGTCTCGAGCTCGGCCAGGTCTACGCCGCGCTCGGCAGCGCCGTCACGCTCGTCGAGATGACCGACGGGCTCCTGCCCGGCGTGGACCGCGACCTCGTCCAGCCGCTCGCGCGCCGCTGCGAGCAGC
>JBOHQB010000113.1:0-2535 GCA_050731995.1 Candidatus Rokuibacteriota bacterium | reverse complement strand
GTGTAGAGCTTGATACCGTCGACCTCGAGCAGCGGGGTCTCCGCGGGCAGCGAGCCCTTCTTTTCGTACTCCGTCGTGAGCTTGCGTGTGGCGACCTTGCTCGCCTCGACGTCCGGCTGGTTGAACGTGTTGATGCCGAGCACGGAGCCGGCGACCGCCGTCGCGAACTCCCAGCGGAAAAACTCGGCGCCGATGTCGTACGCATCCTCGATCTCGATGCGAACCACCGGATGGCCGGAGGCCTCGAGCGCGATCACGCGCTCTTCCTGCTTGGCGTCGGCCTTCGACGCCAGCCGGATGTAGACGAAGAGCCGATCCTTGCCGTAGACGGACGGCTCGCCGAGCGCCTCCCGGTCGACGGGGATGAGCCCCTTGCCGTCCTTGCCCGTGGATTCGGCGAGCAGCTGCTCGAGCCACGCGCCGAGGTCGTGGATCGCGGGCGAGGTGATCAGGGTCACCTTGTCCCGACCGTTGTTACCGCACACGCCCATGATGATGCCGAGGATCGCGCCGGGGTTTTCCTCGACGGGCACCGACGACGCGCAGGCCTTGGCCATCTGGTCGGCCTGGCCGAGGAAGCGGGCGACGTCGAGGCCCATGACCGCCGCGGGCACCATGCCGAAGTCGGAGAGCGCCGAGAAGCGTCCGCCGATGGACGACAGGCCGAAGAAGATGTGGGCGAAGCGGTCGGCCTCGGCCACCTGCTGCATCTTGGAGCCGGGGTCGGTGACCGCGATGAAGCGGCTGCCGGCGCGGTCGGCCCCCACGACCTGCTTGGCGCGGTCGAAGAAGTACTGCTTGAAGATGTTGGGCTCCAGCGTGCCGCCGGACTTCGACGAGACGATGAAGAGCGTCTTCGCGAGATCCACCTTCTTCTCGAACGCCTTGACCTGCGCCGGGTCGGTGGAATCCAGCACCTGCAGCTCGGGGAAGCCCGCGCTCCTGCCGAAGGTCATCTTGAGGACTTCGGGGCACAGGCTCGAGCCGCCCATGCCGAGGAGCAGCGCGTGGCTGTAGCCGCCGCTCTGGGCCTCGGCCTGCATCGCCTTCAGATGCTCGATGTTGGCGATCTGATCGTCGGTGATGCCCATCCAGCCGAGCCAGTCCGCCTCGTCGGCGCCGGTCCACAGCGTGGCGTCCCGCGCCCAGAGGCGGCGGATCTTGCCTCCCGCCTGCCAGTCGCGGATCGTCGAGCGGACCGTCGCGTCGAGGTCCTGGGGGAGCTTGAACGTCTGGCGCTTGACGAGCTCGGGCGCGGCGAAACGCTTGGAGACCGCCGCGATCAGCTTGACGAACGCGTCGGCGAAGAGCTTGACGGCCTCGTCGAGCAGCTTGTCGGTGGCCGCCTTCATCGAGATGCCGACCTTCTCGAGCGTCTGCATCGTGTCGTGAGCCTCCTCGAGGTTCTCCTCGAGGCTCGCGCGGAGGCGCCCGTGGTCGCGGAACGCGTCGTAGGTGGCCGGCGGGATCGTGTTGACCGTGTCCTTGCCGATCAGCTCCTCGACGTAGATGACGTCGCGGTAATTCGCGTTCTTGGTCGAGGTGGACGCCCACAGGAGTCGCTGCGTCTGGGGGTTCTTGGCGGCCAGCGCCTGCCAGCGCGGGCTCGCGTAGAGCTCCTTGTAACGCTGGTAGGTGAGCTTGGCGTTGGCGATCGCGACCTTGCCGGCCAGACCCTTGAGGAGGGCCTGCTCCATCGCGTCCGTCGAGGCCTTGAGCCGCTCGCCGATCATCGCGTCGATGAGCGAGTCGATGCGGCTGATGAAGAAGGACGCGACGCTCGCCACCCGGCTCACGTCGCCGCCGGACTTGGCGAAGGCCTCGATGCCGGTGATGTAGGCGTTGGCGACCGCTTCGTACGCCTCCAACGCGAAGAGCAGGGTCACGTTGACGTTGATGCCCTCGGAGATCAGCTGCTGGATCGCCGGCACGCCGGCGGGCGTCGCCGGCACCTTGATCATCACGTTCTCACGGGCGACGGCCTTCCAGAGCCGGCGCGCCTCGTCGAGCGTGCCCTTCGTGTCGTGGGCGAGATCCGGCGACACCTCGAGGCTGACGTAGCCGTCGCGCCGCTTTGTTGCGAGGTAGAGCGACTTCAGGGCGTCGGCCACCCCCTGGATGTCCGTGATCGCGAGCTGCTCGTACACCGCCTTCGCGTCGAGGTCCTTGCGCCGCTCGAGGGCCTTGAGGTCCCCCTCGTAGTCGTTGGAGCCGGCGATCGCCTTCTCGAAGATGGCCGGGTTCGAGGTGACGCCCCGGAGCCCGTCCTCGTCGAGGAACCGCTGCAGATCGCCGCTCGTGAAGAGCGTTCGCCTGATGTAGTCGAGCCAGACGGACTGACCGTAGTTCTGCAGAATTGTGAGCGGATTCTTCTGTTGCCGGCGCAGGGCGCCGCGGGCGACGTTGACGACGTTGTCCGGCGTGAAGCCGAACTTCGTCTGGAGCTCCTTGAGCGGCGCCGAAGCGCCGAAGGTCTTCATCCCGATGACCTCACCCTCGGAGCCGACGTATTGCGCCCAGCCGAAGGTGGACGCC
>JBOHQB010000112.1:0-5936 GCA_050731995.1 Candidatus Rokuibacteriota bacterium | reverse complement strand
CTCGGGCGCGCGCGCGGCGCCTTCCGTGAGCATCCGGTCGTAGGGCATCCGCGGATAGTGGAGGGATGGGCGAAAGAGATCCGGACGGCTGATCCGCGGCGAGTCCTTCGGCGTGTCCATGCTCGGGTCTCCCGGTGTCAGAGTCGATGTGCGATTCTAAGGCATCGCATGGGCTATCGGCTCGTCCGATCCCTGATCCGTATTCTATTGGCGCTCTTTTATCGCCGTGTCGACGTCGTCGGCGTTGGCCGGATTCCCCCGACCGGCCCGCTGATCGTCGCCGCGAACCACCACAATGCCGTCGTGGACGCGATGCTCATCGTCGCGACGTTCCCGCGGCCGGTGCGGGTGCTGGCGAAGGCGCCGCTCTTCACGAACCCGGTCATCGGTCCGTTCCTCCGGCTGATGGGCGGCGTGCCCGTCCACCGGCGGGTCGAAGCCGGCGACGACCCGCAGAAGAACGACGCGATGTTCGACGCCGCGATCGGGGCGCTGCGCGCGGGCGGGGCGCTTCTGATCTTCCCGGAGGGCACAACCACCCCGCGCCCCACGCTCCTGCCGCTCCGGACCGGCGCCGCGCGGATCCTGCTCGCCGCCGTGCGCGCGGGCGCCGGACATTCCGGCGTCACACTCCTTCCGGTCGGACTCGTCTTCCACGATCCGGGCACGTTCCGTGCGGCTTCGGCGGTGGTCATGGTCGGGCCGCCCGTGGAGGTGGGGGACCTCTTCGACGGCGCGGGTGCGGGGGACGACCCGCGCGTCCGCGCGCTGACGGAGCGTCTCGCCGGCGCGATCCGAGACCAGATCGTCGAGGCCGAGGACCATCATACGCTCGAGCTGTTGCGTGTCCTCGAGCAGGCGTGGCATCAGGAACAGGGCGAGGCGGCGAAGGACCCGGCGGCCGCGCTCACATGGCGGCGCCGGGTGATGCGTTCGGCCCGCGACCTCGAGGAGCGTGAGCCTCTGCGCGTGGCCGCGCTGCGACGCCGTCTCGAGCTGTACCGGGCGAATCTCGACGAGGTCGGGATCCGGAGCGACCAGCTCGACCGACCGTACACGCCCGGCGGCGTCATCCGCTATGTCGTCGAGAACGTCGTGACGCTGGCGCTGGGCCTGCCGGTGGCGCTCTGGGGGATGGCCTGCCACGCGGCCCCGTACCTCCTGATCGGGCGGGCGGTGCGCTGGCTCGGCCGCACGATCGAGGAGGAAGCGACGTACAAGATGGCGGCGGGGCTCGTCTTCTTTCCGCTCTTCTGGCTTCTCGAGGCCTGGTGTCTGTGGCGCGTCGCGGGCGTTTCGGGCGTCGCCGCCTTCCTCATCTTATTGATACCGTCGGGGCTGCTGGCCCTCGCGTGGCGCGAGCGCCTCGAGCGCGTCGGACGGCAGGCGCGCGCATTCGGCCGCTTTCTCACGGACCGTCGGCTGCGCGAGGACCTGCGCGCGGAGCGGCGCGCGCTCGTGGCGGAGGCCACGCGGCTCGCGGCCCTGACCCGCGAGACCCCGTGAGCCGCGGCCGCCCCGGCGTCAGGCGTCGCGGACCAGGTCGCGCCAGAGCGCGGCCAGCCGCTCGAGGGCGACCCGCGGCAGGGGGCCCTTGTTGACGCACGCCGCGGCGTACTCGAGGTGCTCGAGGCTCGAGTAGCCGACGAGCACCGTCGTCAGCGCGGGGCTCGCGATCGCGAAGCGGAGCGACGCCTCGACGAGGCTCCCCGCGTGCCCCTCCTTCACCAGCGCCTCGAGACGCCGCGCGCGCGCGACGTCGGCTGCGTAGTCACGCCCCGAAGCGATTGGATCCACCGACGGGACGGCGACGGGGTGACGCGTCGCGACGCCGCTCAGCGCGCCGGCTGCCAGGACGCGGATCCCGATCGTGCCCATCGCGGCGTCGCGCGTGCGATCGAGGAGCCCGCCGAAATCGTGGGCGGGAAAGCCGGGCGGCAGCGGCATGACGGCGCTCGGATTCAGGAGGTTCAGGCAGACCTGCGCCGTGTCGAACACGCGCGCGTCGATCACCCGGTGGACCGCGGGCGTGTCGCCGAGCGCGGTGATGCCGTAGAAGCGGATCTTGCCCTGGCGGCGGAGGGCGTCGAGCGCCGGGACGACCTCCTCGAGCACCGCCTTGATGTCGAGGCTCCGCTCACGGCCGTCGAGCGAGACGAGGTTGTGGAGCTGCAACAGATCCACGCGCTCCGCCCCGAGGCGACGGAGGCTCGCCTCGAGCGATTCCGCGACCGCGGCGCCGATGCGGCCCCGGTCGGCGGGCGCCACTCGGAACTTCGTGCCGATGATGACGTCCGGTCGGAGCGCCTTGAGCACCGCCCCGAGGTTCAGCTCCGACTCCCCGTCGCCGTAGAGCGGCGCCGTGTCGAAATAGTTGATGCCGAGCTCCACGGCGCGCGTGACGGCCCGCTCGCGCTCGGCCGGCGTGCCCCGGACCATCAAGCCGCCCACGTTGCCGCAGCCGAAGCCGAGGGCCGAGACGGTCAGCCCGGTCCGTCCAAGGATCCTGTGTTCCATGGCCGGGGTAGAATACCCCTAGAACCAGCTCGTCTTGTCCACGACGTTGCGCAGCGGCCGGCCGCCGAGGAACCGCCGGCAGTTGTCGATCAGGATCTCGAAGCGACGCTCGTCGAGGTAGGGCCCGTGGCCCGCGGTGTGCGGCGTGATCAGCACATTGGGCAGCGTCCACAGCGGGTGGTCCACCGGCAGCGGCTCCTGCTCGAAGACGTCCAGCGCCGCGCCCGCGATCTCACCGGCGCGGAGCGCCGCCACGAGGTCCGCGAGCCGCGTCGTCATCCCGCGCCCGATGTTGATGAAGAACGCGGTGCGCTTCATGAGGCGGAAGCGCGCGCGGTGCATGAACCCCTCGGTCGCCGGGGTGTGCGGGACGGTGAGGATCACGAAGTCGGCGTCCGGCAGGAGCGAGTCGAGGGCGTCGGGCCCGTCCAGCTTCACGACGCCCGGCGGTGCCTCGCGCCGGCGCGCGTCCACGGCCGTCACTCTGACGCCGAAGGCGGCGAGGAGACGCGCGGTTTCGCTGCCGATCCCGCCGACGCCCACGATCAGCGCCGTCGCCTCGGGGAGGTGGATCACACCGGTGTCGAGCGGCAGCGGCTTCCACGCGCGCCGTAGCTGGAGCGGCAGATAGTGGTGCAGACCCCGCGCGAAGGCGAGTACGAAAGCCAGGATGTGGGCGCCGATGTGGTCGTTGTAGATCTCTCGGAAGTTGGTCACGACCACGGGGTGGGCGATCAGCTCGGAGTAATAGTAGCCGGCGGGCGGGGCCGCCTGCGGTGCCTGGAGCCAGCGGAGACGCGTGGCGCGGGCCAGCAGCGCCGGCGTGAGCGTCCCGAACGCTCCGTCGGCGTCTGCAACGACGCGGGCCGCGTGCGGCTCGTCCTCGGCGGCGACGACCGCGAGATCGGGCAGTGCGCCGGCAAGACGTGAGGCCCAGGCCCGGGTCGTCGCCGTCTGGGGCGGCAGCATCAGGAGCGTCGTGGCCACGGCGACCTATCTTATGCTCTTCGGCGGCGCGGGGCTCTCGATGACACCGGTCTGGCGGCGTCGCTTGATCCGATTCCATCTCTGGACCGGCCTGTTCACGGGGCCGTTCTTGCTGCTCGTCGGCCTGAGCGGCGCCGTCCTCGTGCTCGGACCCGAGCTCGACGACGCCCTGGCCGGCGGCCGGCCGAGCGTGAGCGGGGAGGGACCATCGGCCTCGCTGGACGCGATCGTCGCCGCCGCCCGTGCGCGTCATCCCGGCGCCGAGCTGAGCGCGCTGCGCCTGCCGGAGGCGCCCGACCGGCCCGTCCGCGTCGAGCTGCGCGCCGGGCCGGACCGCCTCGAGGTCCTCGTGGATCCACGCGCGGCGCGCGTGCTCCGCGCCCGCGCGCCGGAGCGCTCGGTGCTCGTCGCCGTCCACTCGCTCCACGCGCGTCTCCACGCGGGGCGCGCCGGCGCCCTCGCCGTCGCGCTTCTGGGTCTCGTCCTCGTCGCCGAGAGCCTCACGGGCGTCTGGCTGTGCCGGCCGTGGGGCCGTGCGACGTTTCATCGCGTCCTCGGCGTCGCGTTCCTGGCGATGACCGTCGTGGTCGCGCTGAGCGGCGTGCTGCTCGCCGTCGCCGGCGTGCGCGCGCTGTCCGAGCCGGCCGACCGGCACGCGCCCGGACCGGCGGCCATCGCGCGGGTCGGGCTCGACGCGGCTGTTGCGCGCGCCCGGGCGGCGCTGCCGGCCGCGCGCGTCGAGCGAGTCAGCGTGTCCGACGCGGACGGCGCTCTCCGCGTCGAGATGCGCCGGGCGTCGGGGCCGGGACTCAGCGGACCCGTCGCCGTCCTGGTGCGGGACGGGGAGGTCGTCGTCGGCGCCGACGAGGAAGGCGTCGCGCGGGCGTGGAGGCTGGTGCGGCGTCTGCACGACGGCAACTTCGCGGGCTGGCTCTCGCGGGGTCTCTGGGTCCTGACCGGTCTCTCCGTGGCCGCGCTCGCGGTCACCGGGTTTCTGTCGCGCTCAGCGTCCGGTTGACATCTTCGCCGCCCGCCAGTAGAAGAGCCTCACCGTGGCGCATCCCACCGTCGCCAGGCGCCTCGCGCGTTTCGTGCTCGGCCTCACGCTGGAGGAGATCCCGGCTCCGGTCGTGGCGAAGGCGACGCTCCTCACGCTGGATACGCTTGGCAACGCGCTCGCCGCGTCCCGTGAGGATTTCGGGCGGGCGGTCCTGGAAGTCGCCGAGCGGCTGGGCGGGCCGCCCGAGAGCGCGCTGATCGGCGCCAAGGCGCGGGTCGCCTCGGCCAACGCCGTGCTGGCCAACGCGACGCTCGCCCACGGCCTGGACTTCGACGACACGCGCGAGGACGCGATCGTCCACACGGGCTGCGTCGCGGTCACGACTGCGCTGGCGGTCGGCGAGGCCGCGGCGGCGCCGGGCCGCGCGGTCCTCGAGGCGGCGCTCGCTGCGGTCGAGGTGATGTGCCGGGTCGGCCTCGCCGTCCCGGGCGCGCTCCACGCGCGCCACTTCCATCCCACCGCGATCACGGGGAGCTTCGCCGCCGCCGCGGCGACGGCGAGGCTCCATCGCCTGTCGGAGGACCAGCTCGTCCACGCGTTCGGCATCTGCGGCAGCCAAGCCGCCGGGATCATCGAGTATCTGGCCGACGGCTCCTGGACGAAGCGCCTGCACCCGGGCTGGGCGGCTCACGCCGGCGTCACCGCCGCCCTCCTCGCGCGCGCCGGCTTCACCGGTCCGGAGACGATCTTCGAGGGCGCGCACGGTCTCTACGCGGCGTTCGCCGGTGGACACGATGGCGCGCGACTCGAGACGCTGCTCGGCGGCCTCGGCCGAGTCTGGGAGACGGCCGAGCTCACGCTCAAGCCGTACCCGTGCGGGTCGATCGCCCAGCCCTACATGGACTGCGCGGCCCGGCTGCGCGAGCGGGTCCGTCCTGACGAGATCGTCCGGATCGTCTGCCGCACGGCGCCGGGGCCCGTGCCGCGGCTCTGGGAGCCGCTCGCCGGAAAGCACGCGCCGCCGAACGGCTACGCGGCGAAATTCAGCCTGCCGTACCTCGTCGCGACGATCCTGGTCCGGGGCCGGGCGGGGCTCGCCGAGTTCACGGACGAGGCCGTGCGTGACGAGGGCGTGCTCTCGGTGGCCCGACGCGTGACGTACGCGCTCGACGAGACGATCGACTACCCGCGGCAGTTCGTCGGCGACGTCGGGATCACGCTCGCGGACGGTCGCGTTCTCCGCGAGCGGCAGGACCGCCCGCGCGGGGGTCCGGACGCGCCGCTGACGCGCCCCGAAGTCGAGGCGAAGTTCCGCGGCAACGCGGCGTTGGCATTGCCGGAGGCGCGCGTCGGACAACTCATTCGCCGTGTCGACGACCTCGCCGCCAGCGCCTCGGTAGGTCAGCTCGTCGCATCCTTGACGCCCTGATCC
>JBOHQB010000111.1:0-5415 GCA_050731995.1 Candidatus Rokuibacteriota bacterium | reverse complement strand
GCTTCGTCGTCTACATGGACACCGCGCGCATCGTCATCGACCTGACCAACGCGGACGGGCTCCGGACCGGCAGCGTCGTCAGCGTGCGACGCGACAAGATCCCGATCGTGCATCCGGTTACCGGCGAGGTGCTCGGCGAGCTCGACGACGAGGTGGCCACGCTCCGCGTGACCGAGATCCGTGAGCGGTTCTCGGTCGCCGAGGTGCAGTCGGTGGCGCCGGGCTCGCAGATCCAGATCAAGGACCGCGTCGTCCCCAAGTAGCCGCCGCCCGGTGTCCACGCCGACGGTCGAGCAGGTCCTCAAGGAGCGGGTGGCGCGGCTCGTCGGCAAGGATCTCGCCGACGTCGAGGCCGAGATCGGCCGCGAGCTCGACTCTCCCGTCCCGCTGATCCGGGAGATGGGCGGCTACATCGCAGGCGCCGGCGGCAAGCGGCTGCGTCCGATGCTCCTCCTGCTGGCCGCGCGCGTCGCCGGTTACCAGGGACCCCGCGGCGTCCGGCTGGCCTGCGTGGTCGAGCTGCTGCACACGGCGACGCTGCTCCACGACGACGTCGTGGACCAGGCGCCGCTGCGGCGCGGCCGGCCGTCGGCGAACGCGCAGTGGGGCGACGACGCCTCCGTGCTCGTCGGCGACCATCTGTACTCCAAGTCGTTCGCGCTGCTCGTGCACGACAACGACCGCGCAGTGATGGAGACGCTCGCGCGCGCGACCGTGTCCATGACCGAGGCCGAGGTCTTCCAGCTGCAGCGGAAGCGCAGCGGAGGAACGTCCGAGGCGGACTACATCCGGATCATCACGCAGAAGACCGCCTCATTCATCTCGGCGTGCTGCCGCATCGGCGCGCTGCTCGCGGGCGTGGACGCCCCGCGCGCCGAGGCGCTGACGCGCTACGGACTCGACATCGGCGTCGCGTTCCAGATCGCCGACGACGCGCTGGATTTCGCGGCCGACCAGGACCGGCTCGGCAAGGCCGTCGGGGCGGACCTCCGCGAGGGCAAGCGCACGCTGCCCCTCATCGCCATGCTCGAGCGCGCGACCCCCGCCGAGGCCGAGCGCATCCGTGATCTCCTGCGCGGCCGGACGCTCGACGCGGCCCAGGTGGAGACGATCCGCCGCCTCGTGCTCGACCACGGCGGCGTCGAGTACGCGCGTGCGCGGGCGCTCGAGCACGCGCGCGCGGCGAAGCGCGCGCTCGAGGTCTTCGCGCCGTCCGAGGCGCGTGAGATCCTGGCGCTCGTGGCCGACTTCGTCGTGGAGCGCGATCGCTGAAGTCCCCGATCACAGGCTCGCCTCGCTTTTCGCAGCGTCGCCTCGCCTGCGGCTGTGGCTCCTCCTACGGGCTGCGGCTCGCACGCCCATGATCGTCACGCTGACGACCGACTTCGGCCGGCGCGACGCGTACGTCGCGGAGATGAAGGGCGTCGTGCTCGGGATCGCGGCGCGCGCGGGTGCCTCCGTCCAGCTCGTGGACGTCACGCACGAGGTCGAGCGCCATGACGTCGCCGAGGCGGCGCTGGCGCTCGAGGCGGCGGCGTCCTTCTTTCCCGCCGGGACGGTGCACGTCGCCGTCGTCGACCCGGGCGTCGGCACCGAGCGCCGCGGGCTCGTCGTGGCCGCGGCGGGTCAGCTCTTCGTCGGGCCCGACAATGGAATCTTCGAGGGAATCTTCGAGGGGATCTTCACGGGGATCCTGACGCCGCACGTCGCGGTGGCCGGCTGGCGCGCGTGGGCGCTCGAATCCTCAGAGTACCGGCTGCCGGTCGTGAGCCGCACCTTTCACGGGCGCGACGTGTTCGCGCCGGCCGCGGCGCATCTGGCGTGCGGGGTCGACCCGGCGCGCCTCGGGCCCGCCGTGTCCGACCCCGTGCGGCTGCCGTGGCCGGAGGTGCGCGCGGTCGCGGGCGGCGTGGCGGGCACCGTGCTCCACGTCGACCGCTTCGGCAACCTGATCTCGTCGGTCCGCGCGGAGTCGATCGCGCCTCTCGGCGCCGGGGCGGTCGTCCGGGTGGGCGGGCGCGCCGTCGCGCGCGTGGGTACCTACGCGGATCTGCGCCCGGGGGCTGCCGGCGCGCTGCTCGGCTCCGGCGGTCGACTCGAGATCGCGGTGCGAGAGGGAAGCGCCGCGGCGGCGCTCGGCGCCCGCCGGGGGACGCCCGTCATCGTCAGTCGGACGGTTTCGGTTTCGGGGGGCTCGAGGGGGTCTTCGGGTGGTCCGAGGACGCGGGCGTGGTCGAGGAGGAGGACGCGGGCGCGGCCGGAGTAGGCGAATCGGATTTCTTCTCGGCTTCGCGCGCTTTCTTGCGAGACTCTGAGGGGTAGTCGGTGACGTACCAGCCTTCGCCCTTGAGGATGAACGGGGCCGGCGAGAGGAGCCGGTGTACGGCTCCGCCGCAGGCGTCGCAGGCGGTGAGCGGCGCCTCGGAGATGCGCTGGCGCACCTCGAAGACGCGCCCGCACGTGTCGCACTCGTATTCGTACGTGAGCATCGTCTTCGAGGCTACAGAGGGAGGGGCGGGGGTGTCAAGGAGACACGGCAGCCGGCTGCTGATCGCGCTACTGCTCGTGGGCTGTGCCTCCGGGCCCTCGAAGTTCGAGCAGCTCCGGGCGCAGAACACCTACGAGCGGGGCGTCAACTACCTGAACGCCAAGCAGCCCTCGGCGGCGCTGCAGGCGTTCCAGGAAGCGGTCACGATCGATCCGAAGACCGTGCTGTACCGGGACGCGCTCGGCGTTCTGCTCCTGGACCTGGGCCGCGCCGATCAGGCCGTTGCGCAGTTCCAGCAGGTGATCGAGCGCGACGACAAGTCCGCGAACGGCTGGTTCCACCTGGGCACGGCCCAGGCCGAGTTGCAGCAGTGGGAGAAGGCCGTGGAGAGCTACCGAAAGGCCATCTCGCTGCCCACCATGGCGGTCCCGGAGCTCGCCCACCAGAACCTGGGCCTGGCCCTCTACCACCTCAAGCGCTACCGGGAGGCGGAGTCGGCGCTCAGATTCGCGATCAGCCTGGATCCGGAGATGCAGGCCGCCTACTACAACCTCGGTCTGCTCTTCACGGCCGAGCAGCGGGTCGACGACGCCAAGGCGGCCTTCCGCCGGGCCCGTCAGTTGGGTCCCGACACGGTCTTCGGGCAGGCTGCCAGGGACCGGCTCAGGGCCCTGGGCGAGGGAGGCTAGGGGAAACGTAGAATCTGCTTGACCTTCCAGGTCGCCTTCGGGTAAGAATGACGCGTTGTTCTGGCAGGACCGCTGTCGTTGGTGATGCCGGTCAAGGTCCATTGCGATAGGTCTGTTTGAAGTTCTCCACCTTTGAGGAGGCGGTAATGAGGAAACTTCTCGCAGTCGCAGTCCTCATCCTCTCTCTCGGGTTGATGGTTCCGGCCGCTTGGGCACAGGCCCCGGCGCCCAAGGTGTCGATCGTGGGTCTGTTCGACCAGGTCACCTCGATGAACCGCAACGTCGGAGAGAACAACTACAGCCGTACGAGTGATCGAGACTGGGTCGCTCGCACGCGCTTCCGTCCCGACTTCCAGTTCGCGGTCGGGCGGACCAAGGCCGTGTTGGGCCTTGAGATCGACGTCTGCTATGGCCAGGCGGGCCAAGGTGACGGTTCCTGGGGCGGTCAGAGCCAGGGTGTCGTGGCTGCAAATACCTCGCATAACGGCAACGCCTTTTGTGCCGGCAGCGGCGATATCAACACCGACATCGCGGGCATCATCGAGATCAAGTGGATGTACACGGAGTTCGACCTGACCGGCAAGGACAGCCTCATGCCGTTCATCCCGGTCGGCACCGTGGCCCGGGCTGGCCTCCAGCCGTTCGCCAGCCTCGGCAATTACAAGGTCGTCTACGCCAACGGTGACTTCGCGGGCCTGTCGATGGTGTCGACGTTCGCCCCTAACCTCAAGACGAACGTCACGTTCGTCCAGGTCGAGGAAGCGGCGCAGACTAACAACCGCGGCGGCACCGCAGCAACGGGACTCACCAACCCGCAGGGCAAGCTGACGCGCGGTGACGACTTCGCGCTGATTTTCAGCGTCGACTGGACACTGATGAAGGGCCTCGACTTCAAGCCGATGTACTCGTTCTTCTTCGGCCAGGGCCTCACGAGCACCTCGAGCCGCCGCTCCGCGGTCAACGTCATGACGAGCTCGGGTACGGCGGTCGCTGGTACGCAGGGCACCACGGGTCTGCAGGGCGGTGCAGGAAACATCGCCGCCGCCCCGGCGCTGGGCTCGGGTAACCCCGCCGGCAACACCGACTTCCACGAGAACCGGCACACGATCGGCTTTGACGCGCGCTGGCGGTACGGCGCGTTCTCGCTCGATCCCACGCTGCTCTATCAGTGGGGCTCGTTCGATACGATGACGAAGAACAACACGAACGGGCGGATCGAGAAGATCAACGGCGACATCAACGCCTGGCTGCTCGACATCCAGGCCGGGTACCAGATGGGGCCGCTGCTCCTGGAAGCCCGCTACATCTACAGCACGGGTAACAAGGCGCGCGACAACATCGCCAGGAACCAGCGGTACTTCACGCCGCTCGACATGGACTCCTCGTACTACGCCGGGTGGGCCAGCATCATCGCCCTCGGCGTGGATTACTTCCAGGGTGGCAGTGCCAGCGGCATGGGGTTGTCGCAGTTCGTCGGTTACGACCGCTACGGTCGTAACTCGTTCGGCGTGCGGGGGACGTACGCCCTGACTCCGGCGCTGTCCTTCTACACGGTCGTGAGCCCGACGTGGTCGGCCCAGGAAGTTGACACGAAGACCGGCGTGGCGGGTAGCAGCCGTACGTACGTCAGCGACCGGTCGTTCACCAACGGTAATTCGGCCTATATCGGCACGGATTGGACCGTGGGCATGACGTGGCGGTTTGCGCCCAACGCGGCGTTCGACCTCTCCGGCGCGATGCTCTTCACCGGCGATGCTCTGGACACCACGGAGTGCGGGCTCGTGAACGCCGTGGTGGCGGCGCAAGCGGGGTCTTGCCCGATAGCACAGACCGTCCATCGCCGCTCGCAGGACGCCTACACGGCGGCGGCGCGCGTCCGGCTGTCGTTCTAGGTAGCACGTAGTCAGGTAGCCCTGCGGGGCCTGGGCGGCGCATCGCCCAGGCCCCGTTTCCGTGTTAGCCTTCTCACATGCGCGGTAGGTTCTGGCCGGGCCTCGGCCTGCTGATCTTCGCCGGGACCGCGGTGGCCTCGGCCCAAACCCAGCCCGCAGCACCCCCCCCGGCGTCGCTCCAGGTCCTCGTCGAGCAGGTGCAGGCGCTATTTCCCAAGGTGGACGGCGAGGTCCTCGAGGTCCAGGGCAAGACCGTCACGCTCGGGCTGGGCCGAAAGGACGGCGTGCTCGCGGGCGTCGAGCTGGCCCTGTATCGCGAGGGGCGCGAGCTGAAGCATCCACGGAC
>JBOHQB010000110.1:0-5171 GCA_050731995.1 Candidatus Rokuibacteriota bacterium | reverse complement strand
ACCTTCGCCTGTCCGTATCACGGCTGGACCTACGATCTGGACGGCACGCTGCTCGGCGTCCCGTACCCGGGCGGCTACGCGTCGTTCGACAAGAGCGCGCACGGCCTGCGGGCGGCCGCGCGCGTGTCGAGCTATCGCGGCTTCGTCTTCGCGAGCTTCAGCCTCACGGGACCGACCCTGGCGGAGCACCTCGGCGCGGCCACGCGGCTGATCGACCGGTCCTGCGATCTCTCGCCCGACGGGGAGATCGAGCTCGGCGCCGGCTGGGTCAAGCACCGGTGCGCCGCCAACTGGAAGGCGCTCCCGGAGAACGACAGCGACGGCTACCATCTCGGCTTCGTCCACCGCTCGCTTTTCAAGACCGTTCCCTCGTCGCAGTACCAGCGCGTGATCGGCGAGGAGCAGGCCATCAAGGCGGTGGTTCGCGACTGGTCCAACGGCCACATCGAGATCGACTGGTCGCCGGGCTACCAGCAGCCGTTCGAGTGGTTCGGCAACGCCTCGGGGCCGGCGGTCGAGCGGTTCGTGGCGGCGATCGAGCGCCGCGACGGGCCCGAGCTGGCCCGCCGGCGCATCATGGAGGGCCCCGCGCACGCACTCATCTTCCCGAACCTGTTCCTCGGCGAGACGAATGTCGCCATCGTGCAGCCCGTGAGCGTCGAGGAGTGCGTGCACTGGCACACGCCCATGTTTTGGAAGGGCGTGCCGGAGTTCAACGGCCGGCTGCTCCGGATGAGCGAGGCGGGGATGGGGCCGGCGTCGTTCCTGATGCCGGAGGACCTCATCGTGTCGGCGCGCAACCAGGCCGGGCTCCACGCCGGGAGCGTCGAGTGGATCGAGCTCGCGCGCGGCCTCAACCGCGAGCACGTCGACGCCGAGGGCCGCGGCGTCTCGCACGTGACCGACGAGACGACGAACCGCGCGCTCTGGAAGCACTACCGGACGGTGATGACGGAAGCGTAGCCGGACGCTCCCGCGATGCTCTCCGACTCCGACCACCGCGACGTGATCGAGTTCCTCCACCGGGAGGCGCGTCTCGCCGACGAGGCGCGCTACGCCGAGTGGCACGCGCTGTGGACCGACGACGCCGTGTACTGGGTGCCGGCGACCACGGATCCCGCTGCCGACCCCGAGAAGCACCTCTCCCACATCTACGACAACCGCGCTCGCCTCGACACGCGCATCAAGCTGCTGCAGACCGGCCATCGCTACAGCCAGGAGCCCCCCTCGCTCATGCGCCGGCTCATCTCCAACGTCGAGGTCGAGGAGGCCGCGAACGGCGAGCTCGTCGCCGCGTCGAACTTCATTCTGGCCGAGCTGTCCGTCCAGGCGAAGCACGAGATGCACTGGTGGGTCGGTCGGAGCACGCACCGGCTCCGCCGGGTAGAGGGCGTTCTGAAGATGAGCCAGAAGAAGGTCGTGCTGGTGAACGCCGCCGAGCCGCTGCCGAACCTGTCCTTTCTGATCTGAGCGTCTGGAGGAACCTCATGGGACGGCTCGAGGGCAAGGTTAGAAGCGCGAGACGGCCGAACAACGACTTGAATGGGAAGACGATTGTCCATACACTAGGAGCGTGCGGTTCGACTGGGATCCGCGTAAGGCCAGGGCGAACCTGCGCACACACGGGGTCAGCTTCGCTGAGGCAGTCACGGTCTTGGAGGACGATTTCGCTCTGACGCGCGCAGATCCTCAAGTCTCCGGGGAAGAGCGCTTCACTACGCTGGGTCTCAGCGACCTCGGCAATCTGTTGGTGGTCGTCTACACGTACCGCGCGCCGGACATTATCCGAGTGATCTCTGCTTGGAAGGCGAACGAACGCCAGAGGGTGCTCTATGAAGAAAGTCGCAGCTGAAAGGTATCGCGATATCGACTTCTCACGGGGGCGGCGTGGTGCCGTCGTGAAGACCGCACTAGGGAAGACAAAGATCTCCATTAGACTGGACAAGGCCATACTGGATCACTTCCGCAGGCTCGTCGACGAGGCCGGTGGCGGAAACTACCAGACACTGATCAACGACGCTCTTCTAGAGCATGTTCATCGGCGTTCGGCCCTCGACGTTGTGCGGCAGGCGGTTCGAGAGGAGCTCGGTCCATACGCTGTCGGCCGACGGTCTGGCGTTGCGCTTCAGCGGAAGCGCCGAGCGCGCCGCTGAGCGCTACGATCGCATGCCGTTCTCTCCGGATGGTATGAGAGTGGTCGAGCCGGCGCGTGAGAACAACCGGGTGCTCGATGAGAAGGGCATCGCGCCGCTACGCCACATCGCGATGCGGTTCGAGGCCGGGGTGGGCGCCGCAGCCGCCCCTGCGCTATGCTTGCGCCCTGATGATCCCGGAGCTGGTGCCCGTCCGCGACGTCCACCGGTTCGACGCGACCACGCTCCAGCGCTGGATGGAGAAGCACGTCGAGGGCTTCTCGGGGACGATCACCGCGCATCAGTTTCAGGGCGGCCAGTCGAACCCGACGTATCACCTCGAGGCGGGCGGTCACGAGTACGTGCTGCGCCGCAAGCCCCCCGGGAAACTGCTGCCCTCCGCGCACGCGGTTGACCGCGAGTACCGTGTGATCACCGCGCTTCAGGGGACGGGCGTCCCAGTGCCACGCACCTACGCCTACAGCGACGACGCGTCGGTCGTCGGCACGCCCTTCTACGTGATGTCCTACGTGCGCGGCCGGCTCTTCCGCGACCCGCACCTCGCTGGCGCGGCGCCGGCCGAGCGGAGGGCCATCTACGACTCGATGAACGAGATCGAGGCGCGGCTGCACACGCTCGACTGTCAGACGCTCGGCCTCGCCGACTTCGGCCGGCCCGGCAACTATTACGCGCGTCAGATCCACCGCTGGAGCCAGCAGTACCGCATCTCGGAGACGGAGAAGATCGAGGCGATGGAGCGGCTCATGGAATGGCTGCCCGCCAACATTCCGCCCGGCGACGAGACGACGCTCGTCCACGGCGACTACCGCGCGGGCAACATGCTCATGCACGAGACGGAGCCGCGCGTCGTCGCCGTGCTCGACTGGGAGCTGTCGACGCTCGGCCATCCGCTCGCCGACCTCGCCTACAATTGCATGCCCTGGCGGCTCTCGAACGAGTGGGAAGGACTCGCCGGCCGTGACCTCGGGTCGCTCGGCATCCCGACCGAGGAGGCGTACGTCGCGGATTACTGCCGGCGCGTCGGGCGGCCCGGCATCCCGGACTGGGACTGGTACATCGCCTTCGCGATGTTCCGGCTGGCCGCCATCGCCCAGGGGATCATGGGGCGTGTCCGCGACGGCACGGCCAACGATCCCGAGGCCGCCGAGCGCGGCCGGCGCGCCCGCCCGCTCGCCGAGAGCGGCTGGGTGATGATCGAGCGGCGCCCGCGCTGACCGGCGCGACCGGCTGTAGAATGAGCGCATGACGGAAAACGAATTCGCGCCGTTCGTCGACCGCCGCCAGCGCTTCGCCGCCGCGCTCGGCGACGGCATCGCCATCGTCCCGGCCGCGCGCGAGGTCGCGCGCAACAGCGACGTCTCCTACGAGTTCCGCCAGGACTCCGACTTCTTCTTCCTGACGGGCTTCGACGAGCCCGACGCCGTCGCCGTCTTCAACCCGGCGCACGCCAAGGAGCGCTACGTGCTCTTCGTGCGGCCGCACGACAGCGAGCAAGAAGTGTGGACGGGCCGGCGCGCGGGCGTGGAGGGCGCGATCGCGACCTACGGCGCCGACGCGGCCTACACGATCGACCGCCTCGACGAGAAGCTCCGCGAGTACCTGCTCGACCGGCCGGCGCTCTACTACCGCCTCGGCAACGGCGCCCACGACGCGCGTGTCACGCGGCTCGTCGCCGAGCTGCGCGGCGCCCGTGCGCGGGGCTTCTCACCGCCGACGCGGATCGAGGACCCGGGCCCGCTCGTCCACGACATGCGCCTGCGACGGTCGTCGGTGGAGCTCGAGGCCCAGCGGAGGGCGTGCGCAATCAGTCGGGATGCGCACATCGCCGCGATGAGCGTGGCGAAGCCCCGCCTGCACGAGTACGAGGTCCAGGCCGTCATCGAGTACGTCTTCCGCGCCGCCGGCTCGCCCCGCAACGGCTATCCCTCGATCGTCGCCTCCGGCCCGAACGCGTGCGTGCTCCACTACGTCGAGAACCGCCGGCGCATGGAGGACGGCGACCTGTTGTTAATCGACGCCGGCTGCGAGTACGGCTATAACGCAGCCGACATCACGCGGACCTTCCCCGTGAACGGCCGCTTCACGACGCCGCAGCGCGAGATCTACGAGCTGGTGCTGAAGGCCCAGCTCGCCGCGATTGCCGCCGCGCGTCCCGGCAACCGCTACGAGGCGATCCACGAGGCCGCGCGCCGCGTGCTCGCCCAGGGGCTCCTGGCGCTCGGGCTCCTGTCGCGGTCGCTCGAGGAGTCGCTCGCGATGCACCACTACCGCGAGTTCTACATGCATGGTACCGGCCACTGGCTCGGCATGGACGTCCACGACGTCGGCGACTACAAGATCCACCGCGAGTCGCGCGTGCTCGAGCCCGGCATGGTGCTGACCGTCGAGCCCGGCCTCTACTTCGACCCCGAGCGCGAGGCAGTCACCTTCCACCTGCGTGAGTACAGCGAAGAGGACCAGTGGGAGCGCCGCTACCGCCTCGGCGTCGCCGCCGCCAAGAAGGTCGAGGAAGAAGAGAAGGCGAAGGCGGCGAAGGTCCTGCACCCCGTGCCTGAGCGCTACCGCGGCATCGGCATCCGTATCGAGGACGACGTGCTGATCACCGCCGACGGCTGCGAGGTGTTGACCGCGGGCACACCGAAGACCGTCGCCGAAGTCGAGCGCGCCTGCGCGGAGCCCTCGCGCTTCGCGCGCTGACGACCCGTCGCCTCGGTCACCTGCTGCACCAGGGTGATTTGCTCATCGTACTGAGTAATTTTACTCAACGTAATGAGTAGGGCAAAGGGTCCTCTTCAACGCCGCAAGAGACCTTCGAGGAATTCGGCACTCCGTTCCTCAAGCCCACCGCAGCTCAGCAGCGTCTCACGAACGGGCGCGTCAGTGAGCGACGACGCGAGAGCGCGCCAACATGCTGCTCCGCGGCGCTCGGCGGCCGCCTGGATCGCGTACTGCTCACTGACTGGACGGTGCGCCATTGCCAAGCGATACGCCTCGCCAATTCTCGGCACGGCATCACCG
>JBOHQB010000109.1:0-21027 GCA_050731995.1 Candidatus Rokuibacteriota bacterium | reverse complement strand
TGACGAGGCCGCCCAAGGAGGCCGCCGCGGCGGCGAGGGCCGCGACGGCCGAGGCGCCGGCCGCCTTCGAGGCGCCGCCGGCCGAGGTCAAGCGCGAGCTCATCCGCGTGCCGGAGTCGGTCACGGTCGCGGAGCTCGCCGAGAAGATGCGGCGCAAGTCGGGCGAGGTGATCAAGGCGCTGCTCGAGCTGGGTGTCATGCGCATGGTCAACGACCTGCTCGATCCGACCGAAGCCAAGCTCGTCGCCGACAGGTTCAACTTCGACGTCGAGGTTCGCTCGGTCGAGGGCGAGGTGCTCGACGAGGAGGCCGCCGATCCGGCGCAGCTGACGCTGCGGCCGCCGGTCGTCACCGTCATGGGCCACGTCGATCACGGCAAGACGTCGCTGCTCGATAGGATCCGCAAATCCAAGGTGGCGGAGAAAGAGGCCGGCGGGATCACGCAGCACATCGGCGCCTACCAGGTCATGACCTCGCACGGCAAGGTCACGTTCCTCGACACGCCGGGACACGAGGCGTTCACCGCCATGCGCGCCCGGGGCGCCCAGGCGACCGACATCGTCATCCTGGTCGTCGCCGCTGACGACGGCGTCATGCCGCAGACGCAGGAGGCGATTAACCACGCGCGGGCCGCGAACGTGCCGATCATCGTCGCGGTGAACAAGATCGACAAGCCCGAGGCGGACCCCGAGCGCGTGAAGCGCGAGCTGGCGAACCTCGAGCTCGTGCCCGAGGAGTGGGGCGGCCAGACGATCTTCGTGCCCACGTCGGCGAAGAAGGGGACCGGCATCGACCAGCTGCTGGAGATGACCGCGCTCCAGTCGGAGATCCTCGAGCTCAAGGCCAACGCGAACCGCGCGGCCAAGGGCGTGATCATCGAGAGCCGCCTCGATCGCGGCCGCGGCCCGGTCGCGACCGTGCTCATCCAGAACGGTACGCTGCGCGAGGGCGACCCGGTGGTCGTGGGCGCCCACTCGGGCCGCATCCGGGCGCTGATCGACCCCACCGGCCGGAGAGTCAAGACGGCGGGACCCTCGGACGCGGTGGAGGTTCACGGGCTCAGCGGCGTGCCCGCGGCCGGCGACGTGCTCGTCGCCGTCTCCGACGAGCGCAAGGCGCGGCAGATCGCCACGATGCGCGCCGACCGCGAGAAGGCCAAGGGCAAGGCCTCGACCCGCATCACGCTCGAGGGGCTCCAGAAGCAGATCCAGACGGGCGAGGTCAAGGAGCTGCGGCTGGTCCTCAAGGCCGACGTGCAGGGCTCGGTCGAGGCGCTCACCCAGGCCCTCGAGCAGCTCTCCACCGACGAGGTCAAGCTCAAGGTCATCCACAACTCGGTCGGCGCCGTCAACGAGAGCGACGTGATGCTCGCCTCGGCGTCGGGCGCGATCGTCCTCGGCTTCAACGTGAAGCCCGATCCCAAGGCGGCCGCCGCCGCGCAGGCCAACGGCGTGGACGTGCGCAACTACAACGTCATCTACGACGTCGTCAACGACCTGAAGGCCGCGCTCGCCGGCTTGCTCGCCCCCGAGATCCGCGAGACGACGCACGGCCGGGCGCAGGTCAGGCAGATCTTCGTCATCTCGAAGCTCGGCCCGATCTGCGGCTCGAACGTGACGGAGGGCAAGGTCACGCGCGGGGCCAAGGTCCGCGTGCGGCGCGGCGACACCGTGGTCGGCGAGGGCACCCTCGGCTCCCTCAAGCGCTTCAAGGACGACGTCCGCGAGGTGCTCAACGGCCTCGAGTGCGGCATCGGTGTCGACGGCGTCTCCGGCATTCAGCCGGGCGACGTCCTCGAGTTCTATACGACCGAGGAAGTGGCGCGGACGCTCTAGGTCCGCGCCAGGAGGCCAGCGTGGCAGGGGCGCGGGTGGCGCTGGGGCTGGTGGAGCTCCACCTGCCCGACGTCGACTCCCTCAAGGGGAAGCGTCACGCGCTCAAGGGGCTCAAGGAGCGCGTGCGGGCCCGGTTCGAGGTCTCCGTGGCCGAAGTGGGGCATCAAGATCTCTGGCAGCGCGCCACCCTCGCGGTGGCCTACGTCTCGTCGGACGGGCGCCACGCCAACGAGGTCGTCTCGAAGGCGATGGACTTCATCGAGGACAACGTCGAAGGGCGCGTCATCGACACCTCCGTGGAGGTGCTGTGATGCAGGGCAAGCGCCTCGATCGCGTCAACCAGCTCATCAAGGAGGAGATCGGCACGCTGCTGATGCGCGAGCTCAAGGACCCGCGGCTCGGCTTCGTGACCGTGACCGAGGTGGAGACGTCGAACGACCTCCGCACGGCCAGGGTCTTCGTGTCGGTGCTCGGTGACGAGCGCCAGTGGACGGCGTCGCTCACGGCGCTCAAGAGCGCCCGCGGCTTCGTGCGCAACTGGCTGCGCGACCACCTCGACCTGCGTGTGACGCCCGAGCTGGAGTTCCGGCCCGACCGATCCTTCGAGCACGCCGCGCGCATCCAGACGCTGCTGCGCGAGGTGCGCGAGCGGGGAGACACGTGAGCGTCCCCCGGGAGGTTCTGGCACCCTTCGAACGCCCACCCGGGCGCGCGCTCATGCTCGGCCACGTCCACCCCGATGCCGACGTCCTGGGCACGCTGCTCGGCCTCGGGCTCGCCCTGGAGGGACGCGGCTGGCGCGTGGCCTACGGCGGTCCGCACCCCGTGCCCGGCGTGCTCGCGTTTCTGCCGGGCGCCGACCGCTACCGCGTCCTCACGGCGCTCGACGACCGCTGGGACGTCGCCGTGCTCACCGACTGTCCGAATCCCGACCGGACCGAGGGGCTGATCGACGGCGCGCGCGCGGGCGCCGCCGTGGTCGTGAACATCGATCACCATCCCGACAACCGTCGCTACGGTCACGTCAACTGGGTGGAGCCGTCGGCGGCGGCGACCGGGGAGCTGGTGTACCGGCTGCTCCGCGGGCTCGGCCTGCCGCTGACGCCGGCGATCGCGACGAACCTCTTCACGGCGATCCACACCGACACGGGCTCCTTCCGCTATTCAAACGTGACACCCGAGACCTTCCGCATCGCGAGCGAGCTCACCGCGGCGGGGGCCGACCCCGCGGCGGTCGCCTCCGCGCTGTACGAACGGCGCTCGCCCGACAGCCTCCGGTGGCTCGGCGAGGTGCTGGCGCGCGTGCGCGTCAGCGGAGACGGGCGCGTCGCCTGGCTGAGCCTGCCGGCGGGGTTCGTTCCGGGGGCGTTCGTCGAGGCCGAGGAGCTCGTGAACTATCCGCGCTCCATCGACTCGGTGCGTGTCGCGTGTCTGCTGCGCGAGCTCGGCTCCCAGGTGAAGGTGAGCCTGCGCGCCAAGGGAGACGTGGACGTGAGCCGGATCGCCGCGCGGTTCGGGGGCGGCGGCCACCCGAACGCCGCCGGCTGCACCCTCGAGGGACCCCTTCCCGACGCCGAGCGCCGCGTGCTCGACGCGGTGGGCGCCACGCTCGAGCCGCGATGGCGGTGAGCGGGGTCCTCGCCCTCGACAAGAAGGCGGGCGTGACGTCGTTCGACGCCGTCGCGGTCGTCCGTCGGCGGCTCGGGATCCGCCGCGTGGGCCACGCCGGCACGCTCGACCCCGCCGCCACCGGCGTGCTTCCGATCCTCGTCGGCGAGGCGACCAAGCTGGTCTCCTGGCTGGTCGACCAGGACAAGGAATACGTCGCCACGGTCCGGTTCGGCGTGACGACCGACACGCATGACCTCACCGGGCGCGTGCTCGCCGAGGCTCCGGTGCCGGCGCTCACGCGCGAGGGACTCGAGGGGGCCTGCCGCCCGTTCGTCGGGCACATTCGACAAACGCCGCCGATGTACTCCGCCGTGCACCACGCGGGCCGTCGCCTCTACGAGCTCGCGCGCGAGGGGATCGAGGTCGAGCGTGAGCCGCGCGCGGTCGTCGTTCACGCGATCCGCGTGGAGGACGTGAGCGGCGCCTCCGTCACGCTCCGCGTGCGGTGCGGCAAGGGCACCTACGTCCGCGTGCTCGCGGCCGACCTCGGCAAGGGACTCGGCTGCGGCGCCGCGGTCGAGCGGCTCGTCCGGGTGCGGGTGGGGCCCTTCAGGCTCGAGGACGCCGTGGATTGGAACGCGCTGATCGAGCTGCCGGCCGAGGTGCTCTGGGCCCGAGTGCTGCCGCCCGAGTCCGCGCTGGTCAGCTGGCCCCCCGTGAGCCTCGACGCGCAGGCGGCGCGACGCTTCACCCACGGTCAGCCGGTGGAGGTCGTGCCCCCCGCGGCGCGCGCCGGTACGCTGGTGCGCGTGCACGACGCGACGGGAGCCCTGCTCGGTGTCGGCGAGGTCACCCCGGGCGCGGGCGGCGTCAAGCCGCTGCGCCTTCTGAATGCGGATCGTCCGGGGACTCGAGTCCTACCCGTCTGACGCGTCGGCGAGCGTCGTCGCGCTCGGCGTGTTCGACGGCGTCCACTGCGCGCACCGCGCGATCCTCGACGCGGCGGTTACGCGCGCCCGCGAGGCCGGGCTCGTGGCGCTCGCCTGCACCTTCGACCCGCACCCGGCGGAAGTGCTGTCGCCCGGCCGCGCGCCGGCGCCGATCACGACGCTCGGCGAGCGGCTGGATCTGATCGCCGGGGCCGGCCTCGACGCCACCGTCGTGCTGGCCTTCTCGCGTGATCTCGCCGTTCTCGAGCCCGAGGCCTTCGTCGAGGCGGTCCTTCTCGACCGCCTCCGTGCGCGGGCCGTCGTCGTCGGGTTCAACCACCGCTTCGGCCGGGCGGCGCGCGGGGACGCGCGCCTGCTGGAGTCGCTCGCCGGACGGCTGGGATTCGCCGCGCACGTCGTGCCCCCGCTCGTCGTCGACGGCGGGCCGGTGTCGTCCACCGCGGTGCGCATGGCCCTCCAGGCGGGCGATGTGGAGGCGGCGATGCGGCTCCTCGGCCGCGCCTATAGCGTGACGGGACCCGTTGTCCCGGGCGCCGCCCGGGGTCGAACTCTCGGTTTCCCGACGGCGAACGTCCAGCCCGAACGCCCGGTGCTCGTGCCGGCAGGGGTCTATGCCTGCCGGGCCGAGACGGACGGGGACACGCGCAGGGCCGTGGTCAACGTCGGCGTGCGCCCGACCTTCGAAGAGACGGTCGTAACCGTCGAGGCCCATCTGCTCGATTTCACGTCGGATCTGTATGGTCGTCGCCTGACGCTCGGGTTCCAGCGCAGGCTGCGGGACGAGATCCGCTTTGCCTCCGTCGATGCCCTCCGGGCGCAGATCGCCCGCGACATCGAGGCGACCCTGGCGCGGGACTGAGCGCGATTCCTTTACTTCCCCGGCGGCGGATGGTACCTTTCACCTATCTTTTGACAAACAAAGGTTTTTTGAACCCGTCTCGGGGAGGGATCTCTGGGATGCGGCGATTGCCAGGAGGCCCGCCATGCCGGTCACCCAGGACCGTAAGAAGAGCTTGATCGAGCAGTTCCGTGTCCACGACGGGGACACGGGCTCGCCCGAGGTGCAGATCGCGCTCCTTTCCGAGCGCATCAACGGCCTCACGGGGCACTTCAAGAGCCACACGAAAGACCATCATTCGCGCCGCGGCCTCCTGATGCTCATCGGCAAGCGCCGGAGTCTGCTCGAGTACCTGCGCAAGAAGGACGTGGAGCGATACCGAACGATCATCGAGAAGCTCGGCATCCGTCGCTGAGCGCGGCGGAATGGCTGTTAACCGACTGGTCCTCGGACGCGGAGTATCCGGGGGCCCCCGAGCGGGCCGCGCGCGGTCCGCTCCACACGGCGTTCGCCGGATTCCGGCAGACACGCGAGGACAGGCGTTCGTATGAGTCACACAGGACAGATCGACATCAACGGCCGACCCTTCTCGATCGAGACGGGGAAGGTGGCCAAGCAAGCCGAAGGCGCGGTCGTCGTCCGCTACGGCAACACCATGGTCCTGGCCACGTGCGTGGCCGCCAAGACGGCCAAGGAGGGCCAGGACTTCTTTCCGCTCACGGTCGAGTACCGCGAGCGGATGTACGCCGGGGGACGCATCCCCGGCGGCTATTTCAAGCGTGAGGGGGCGCCCAACAAGAAGGAGACGCTGACCTCCCGCCTGATCGATCGGCCGATCCGGCCGCTGTTTCCCGACGGCTTCATGAACGAGGTGCAGGTGATCTGCCTGGCGATCTCGGCCGATCCGCAGATCGACCCCGACCTCCTGGCGGTCAACGGCGGCTCGGCGGCGCTCTGTTTGTCCGGGATCCCGTTCGACGGCCCGGTCGGCGCCGTCCGGGTCGGAATGGTGGACGGCCGCTTCGTCGCCAACCCCACGCTCGAGCAGGAGGCGGTGTCGACGGTGGATCTGGTCATCGCCGGGACCGAGGCCGCCGTGCTGATGGTCGAGGCGGGCGCCAAGGAGGTGCCCGAGGAGACCGTGCTCGAGGCGATCGCCTTCGGCCACGGCGAGTGCAAGCGTCTCGTGGCGATGCAGAAGGACCTGGTCCAGCGCGCGGGCAAGCCGCGCTGGGCCTTCGACCCGAACGCGGGGAAGGACACGGAGCTCGAGGCGCGGGTGCGCCAGCTCGGCGCGGCCAAGCTCGCCGCGGCGCTGGCGACGCACGAGAAGCAGGCGCGCGCCGACGCCGCTAAACGGGTCTTCGACGACGTCTGGGCCGGCCTCGCGCTCGACGAGGCACGGAAGCCCGCCGCGCGCGCGGCCTTCGAGACGATCGAGGCCCAAGAGGTCCGGAAGATGATCGTCGAGCGCGGCATGCGCGTGGACGGTCGCAAGGTCGACGAGATCAGGCCGATCTCGATCGAGACGGCTTTCCTGCCGCGTGCCCACGGCTCGTCCCTGTTCACGCGCGGCGAGACCCAGGCGCTGGTCTCCGCGACGCTCGGCACCAAGAGCGACGAGCAGAAGATCGAGTCGCTCGAGGGCGAGGTCTGGCGCAACTTCATCATGCACTACAACTTCCCCGGCTTCTCCGTCGGCGAGGTGCGCCGGTTCGGCGGTGCCACGCGGCGCGACATCGGCCACGGCGCGCTTGCCGAGCGGGCGGTCGAGGCGGTACTGCCGCCGAAGGAAGAGTTCCCGTACACGATCCGGGTCGTCTCGGACATCCTCGAATCGAACGGCTCGTCGTCGATGGCGAGCGTCTGCGGCGCGTCGCTCGCGCTGATGGACGCGGGCGTGCCGATCCGCTCACACGTCGCGGGAATCGCGATGGGGCTCGTGAAGGAGGGGGACCGCTACGGGATCCTCACCGACATCGTGGGGAGCGAGGATCACTACGGCGACATGGACTTCAAGGTCGCCGGCACGGAGAAGGGTGTGACGGCGCTCCAGATGGACATCAAGATCGCCGGCGTGTCGATCGAGATCATGCGCGACGCGCTCCGCCAGGCACGCGAGGCGCGCATGGTCGTCCTCGGCAAGATGCGCGAGGTGATCGACAAGCCTCGCGCGGAGCTCTCGCCCTACGCGCCGCGGTTCGCGACGATCAAGATCCGCACGGAGAAGATCCGCGAGATCATCGGCCCCGGCGGCAAGGTCATCCGGGGCATCCAGGAGCAGACGGGCACGAAGATCGACGTCGAGGACGACGGCCGCGTGACGGTGTTCTCACCCGACAGCGCCTCGGTCCAGAAGGCGCTCGCGATCATCCAGGACATCTGCCGCGAAGTGGAGCTCGACCGGATCTACCTCGGCAAGGTGAAGAAGATCGTCGAGTTTGGCGCCTTCGTCGAGGTCATCCCGAACACCGAGGGGCTCCTGCACATCTCGCAGATCGCCGAGTCGCGCATCCGCGCGGTCCAGGACGTGCTCAGCGACGGCGACGAGGTCCTCGTCAAGGTGATCGAGATCGACGGCAACGGCAAGATGCGCCTGAGCCGGAAGATGGCGCTGCGCGAGCAGCCGGCGCTCGCCGACAAGGAGCGGCTCAAGAACCCCGCGGCGGCCAACCCGCCCCGGGAGTGACACCGAAGGCGGTGCGGTGAGCGACGAGGGCTACCGGAAGAGCCGCCTCCCGAACGGGATCCGGATCGTCACCGAGCGGATGCGGCACGTGCGCTCGGTGGCGGTCGGCGTCTGGGTCGAAACGGGCTCGCGCGACGAGGCCGCCGAGCGCGGCGGCATCTCCCACCTGATCGAGCACCTCGTCTTCAAGGGTACGGCCACCCGCACCGCCGAGGCGATCGCGCGGACCATGGACTCGGTCGGGGGCCAGATGGACGCCTTCACGACTAAGGAGCACACGTGCTTCTACGTCCAGGTGCTCGACGAGCACCTGCCGCTCGCCGTGGATCTCCTCACCGACATCCTGCTGCACCCGCTCTTCGACGCCGAGGAGCTCGAACGCGAGAAGTCGGTGGTCCTCCAGGAGATCAAGATGGTCGAGGACACGCCCGACGACATGATCCACGACATCTTCGCCGCCCAGGTGTGGGAGGGGCACCCGCTCGGCCGGCCGATCCTCGGCACGCGCGAGCTGGTGAACGGGTTCGGTCGCGACACCGTCCGCAGCCACTTCGGCGCCGAGTACGTGCCCGGGCGGATCGTCATCGCCGTCGCCGGCAACGTGACCCATGCCGAGGTCGTGGACCTCTTCGGGGCGCGCTTCAACGGCGACCGTCGCGCCGCCGTCGACCGCGCGCCCGGCGGCGGGCTCGCCCGGCTGGCCGCCGGCGTCAACATCGTGCCGAAGACACTCGAGCAGGTCCACCTCGTGATGGGCTTCCCGGGCCTGCACCACGCGGCGCCCGAGCGCTACGCGCTGTTCCTCCTGAACGACGTCATCGGCGGCAGCATGTCCTCGCGCCTCTTCCAGGAGATCCGCGAGCGGCAGGGGCTGGTCTACGCGATCCACTCCGGCGTGCAGGCGTTCGTCGACACCGGCACGCTCTACGTGTACGCCGCGACCGACGCGCCGAACTTCTCCAAAGTGCTCAAGTCCATCCTCAAGGAGATCCGCGGGCTGAAGAAGACGGGGATCACGGGGGAGGAGCTGCGGCGTGCGAAGGATCACCTCAAGGGCAGCCTCATGCTGTCTTTGGAGTCCACATCGAGCCGCATGAACCGGCTGGCCAAGCACGAGATGCATCTGGGCTCGTTCCTCACCATGGACGCGATGCTGGCCGCGATCGACGAGGTCCGTCACGAAGAGGCCCAGGCGCTGATCGGTGAGCTTCTCGACGAGGAGCGCCTGGCGGTCACGACGCTGGGTCCGCTCGACCGCCGCAGCCTGCCGCGAGAGCTGCTGGCGCGGTGATCCTGGGGGCCGGAACGGCCCCCACCTCGTACCCCGGCCCCGTGAGATCTCCAGGCTCGCACGTCCACACTGAAGGGCTCGCCTCGCGGCGTGCGTGTCTCTCGCAGGCTCGCACCGCCACACCTCCGCGGGCGCGGCTCGGCTCGCACGTCCACACTGAAGGGCTCGCCTCGGACGGCGGGGCCGGCATCACAGGCTCGCCTCGCCTGCGGCTCGGGCTCGCACTGCGGCCCCGCGAGATTTCGATGCTCGCACTACCACTCGTCGCGGTTTTCCGCTAAGGTGGAAACGTGATCGACCGCTACACGCGCCCGGCGATGGGCCGCTTGTGGACCGAGGCGGCCAAGTACGGAGCGTGGCTCAGGGTCGAGCTCGCCGTCTGCGAGGCGCTGGCCCGCCGGGGTCGCATCCCCCCGGACGCGCTGACCCGCATCCGGACCAAGGCCCGCGTCGACATTCCGCGCATCCTCGAGATCCAGCAGCGGGTCAAGCACGAGATGATCGCGCTGCTGACGAGCCTCGAGGAGCAGCTCGGCGAGGACTCCCGCTTCGTGCACGTCGGCCTCACCACCAGCGACGTGTGGGACACGGCGACGGCGCTCCAGCTTCGCGCCGCCGCCGACCTCTTGCTGGAAGGCCAGGACCGCGTCCGGGCGGCGCTCAGGACCCTGGCGCTGCGCCACAAGGAGACGCTGATCGTCGGGCGCACCCACGGCATCCACGCCGAGCCCACGTCGTTCGGCCTCAAGGCGGCGGTCTGGTACATGGAGGCCGGCCGGAACCGCGAGCGTCTCGAGCGCGCGCGCGCGGCCGTCGCGGTGGGCAAGCTCTCCGGCGCCGTCGGGCAGCACGCGCACGGCGACCCGGCCCTCGAGGAGGAGGTGTGCGCCGCGCTCGGCCTGGGCGTCGAGGCCGTCTCCACCCAGATCGTGCAGCGCGACCGGCACGCCGAGTTCTGCTCGGCGCTGGCGCTGGCCGCGGCGTCGCTCGAGAAGATCGCGCTCGAGATCCGGGGACTCCAGCGCACCGAGGTGCTCGAGGTCCAGGAGCCCTTCGGCGAGGGACAGAAGGGCTCGAGCGCGATGCCGCACAAGCGCAATCCCGAGCTGGCCGAGCGTGTGTGCGGGCTGGCGCGGCTGATTCGCGCGAACTCGCTGGCCGCGCTCGAGAACGTCGCCCTGTGGCACGAGCGCGACATCAGCCACTCCTCGGTCGAGCGCGTGATCCTGCCTGACTCGACGCTTGCCCTCGACTACATCCTGGATCTCACCGCGTTCATCCTCGACGGGCTCGAGGTGGATCCGGCCCGGATGGCCGAGAACCTCGAGGCGAGCCACGGCCTTATCTACTCCCAGCGCGTGCTGCTCAAGCTCACCGACGCGGGGCTCCCGCGACAAGTCGCCTACGAGCTCGTGCAGCGCCACGCGATGCGCGCGTGGAAGGAGCGCCGGCCGTTCATCGAGCTCCTGTCGGAGGACCCGGCGGTGGCCGAACGGCTCGGCCCCGGCGAGCTCAAGACCTGCTTCGACCCGGGATGGTACCTGCACAACGTCGACGCGATCTACCGCCGCGCGGGTCTCGCGTGAGGGCGGACGGAGGGGCGATGGACGTCGAGACGCGGCAGAAGCTCTACGAGGGGAAGGCCAAGATCGTCTATTCGACGAACCGGCCGGGCCTCGTCATCCAGTACTTCAAGGACGACGCCACCGCGTTCAACGCTCTGAAGAAGGGCACGATCGTCGGCAAAGGCATGATCAACAACCGGATGTCGGCCGTGCTCTTCGAGCGGCTCGCGCGCGCGCGCGTGCCGACGCACTACGTGGCGACGCTCTCCGAGCGCGAGATGCTCTGCCGGCGCCTCGACATCATCAAGATCGAGACGATCGTGCGCAACGTCGTCGCCGGCAGCCTCGCCAAGCGCACGGACCTCGCCGAGGGCACGCCGATCCGCACGCCCATCGTCGAGCTCTACTACAAATCGGACCCGCTCGGCGACCCAATGCTCAACGACGACCACGTGCGCATGCTCGGGCTCGCCACCCCCGCGGAGCTCGGCTGGATGAAACGCACCGCGCTCCGAATCAATGGGGTGCTCCGCCCCTTCCTCCTCCGCCGGGGCCTCGTGCTGGTGGACTTCAAGCTCGAGTTCGGGCGGAGCGGCAGGCGACTGTATCTCGGCGACGAGATCTCGCCGGACACCTGCCGTCTGTGGGACGCGACGACCCGGGAGCGGCTGGACAAGGACCGTTTCCGTCGCGACCTGGGCGGCGTCGAGGAAGCCTACCAGGAGGTCTACCGTCGGATCGTCGGTGAGGGCGCCGGCGGGTGAGGGTCCGCGTACTCGTGCGGCTCAAGCCGGGCATCCTCGACGTGCAGGGGGCCGCCGTGCAGCGGGCCCTGGCCGGGCTCGGCTTCGGCGACGTGCGCGACCTGCGCGTCGGCAAGCTCATCGAGGTGGACGTGGACGCCCCGACCGACGCCGCGGCCCACGCCCGCGTGGACGCGATGTGCCGCCGGCTCCTCGCGAACACGATCCTCGAGGACTATTCGATCGAGGCGTGCGCCGACAGCCTTGCCCCGGGCGCGCCGGTCCGGTAACATGAATTCTGCCGTCGCCGGGCAGAGTCGGCGTCGCGCGCATCCGGAGAGGAGAGACCCGACTTCATGAGATTCGGCGTCGTCGTGTTTCCGGGAACCTGGAGCGACTGCGACTTCCACTACGTCATCGGCGAGGTCATCCGCCAGCCCGTCAAGTACGTCTGGCACCGGGACCGCAATCTGGACGAGTTCGACTGCGTCATCCTGCCGGGCGGCTTCTCGTACGGCGACTACCTCCGGGCCGGCGCGGTCGCGGGCCGCTCGCCGGTCGTCGAGGCGCTCCCCGACTTCGTCGCGCGCGGCGGTCTGGTGCTCGGCTCGTGCAACGGCTTCCAGATTCTCTGCGAGGCAGGCCTGCTGCCGGGCTCCCTCATGCGCAACGAGTGCCTGCAGTATCGGTGTCAGTCGACGCACCTCGTCGTGGACAACGTCGAGACATCGTTCACGCGCGGGCTCCGACCCGGGCAGGTGCTCGCGATGCCGATCTCGCACGGCGAGGGCAAGTACTGGGCGGACCCCGAGACGCTGGCGCGGCTCAAGGCCGGCAACCAGATCGTCTTCCGGTACGCGACCGCCGAGGGGCAGGTGACGAAGGCGGCGAACCCCAACGGCTCGGTCTGGAACATCGCAGGCATCGTCAACGAGCAGGGGACCGTGCTCGGGCTCATGCCGCATCCCGAGCGCGCCGCCGAGTCGGCGATGGGCGGCACCGACGGGCTGCTGATCTTCCACTCGCTCCTCGGCAGCCTCGTCGAGGACGGGACCTTCCTCAAGCGCTAGCCGTGGGGATGGATTGACGGGGGCCGAGCCGAAGGTCACGCTCGACCTCGCGCGCGGCCTCGGGTTGACGGCCGAGGAGTACGACCGGATCATCGCGCGCCTCGGCCGCGAGCCCACCTACACCGAACTCGGTCTCTTTTCGGCCCTCTGGTCGGAGCACTGCGCCTACAAGCACTCGCGCGTGTTCTTGAAGAACCTGCCCCAGGGCGGGCCGCGTGTGCTGCAGGGACCCGGCGAGAACGCGGGCGCGGTGGACGTCGGCGACGGGTGGGCCGTCGTGTTCAAGATCGAGAGCCACAATCACCCGTCGTTCATCGAGCCCTTCCAGGGCGCGGCGACCGGGGTCGGCGGCATCCTGCGCGACGTCTTCACGATGGGCGCGCGTCCGATCGCGCTGCTCGATTCCCTGCGGTTCGGGGATCCGTCCGATCCGAAGACGCGGCGCCTCGTGGAGGGCGTCGTGTCCGGCATCTCGTGGTACGGCAACTGCTTCGGGTGCCCGACCGTCGGCGGCGAGATCGCCTTCGACCCGTCGTACGCGGGCAATCCGCTCGTCAACGTCATGTGCGTGGGCCTCGTCCGCGCCGACGCGATCCACCGCGCGCGCGCGGAGGGCGTCGGCAATCCCGTCTTCTACGTCGGCAACAAGACGGGCCGCGACGGCATACACGGCGCGACGATGGCGTCGGCGACGTTCGACGAGTCGGCCTCCGAGCGGCGCCCGACCGTCCAGGTGGGCGACCCGTTCACCGAGAAGCTCCTGCTCGAGGCCTGCCTGGAGGCGATGGCCACGGGCGCGGTCGTCGGCATCCAGGACATGGGCGCCGCGGGGCTCGCGTGCTGCACCTCCGAGATGCCCGCGCGCTCGGGCACCGGGATGGACGTCGAGCTGGCCAGCGTGCCGCAGCGCGAGGAGGGCATGACCCCCTACGAGCTGCTGCTGTCCGAGTCGCAGGAGCGGATGCTGCTCGTCGTCGCGCGCGGCCGCGAGGGGGAGGTGCGACGCGTCTTCGCCCGGTGGGAGCTCGACGCGGTGGAGATCGGCCGCGTGACCGCGGGCGGCTCGCTCAGCGTGCGCTTCCGCGGCGAGCCGGTCGCCCACGTGCCGGTGGACCTGCTCGCCGACGCCCCGTGCTACGCGAAGCCGACGGCCCCGCCGGAAGGGCTGGAGGCGCTCCGGGCGTTCGACCCGCTCACCCTGCCGGAGCCGCCCGATCACGGCGCGGCGCTGGTCGAGCTCCTCGGCTCGCCGACGATCGCGTCGAAGGAGTGGGCGTATCGCCAGTACGACCAGCAGGTCGGCATCAACACGCTCGTGCTCCCGGGCTCGGACGCAGCCGTGCTCCGCATCAAGGGCACGCGCCGGGCGATCGCGGTCTCGACCGACGGCAACGGGCGCCAGGTGTTCCTCGATCCGCGGCAGGGGGCGGCGATGGCGGTTGCCGAGGCGGCGCGCAACGTCTCCTGTTCGGGCGCCTTACCCCTCGGCGTCACCGACTGCCTGAACTTCGGCTCACCGGAGCGGCCCGAGATCCTGTGGCAGTTCGCCGAGGCGGTGGCGGGAATCGCGCTCGCCTGCCGCGCGCTCGACCTTCCCGTGGTTGGCGGCAACGTTTCCTTCTACAATGAGACCGTGCCGACGAAGGGGGCGACACTCCCCTCGAGCTCCGCCGGGCAGGCGGACGGCGCCGGCGTCCAGGCGATCCTGCCGACGCCGATCATCGGGGTGGTCGGGCTGCTCGAAGACGCGCGCCAGCCCGGGACGCAGTGGTTCAAGGCCGCCGGCGACCGGATCGCGCTCCTCGGCGGAGACGCGGTGAGCCTGGGGGGCTCCGAGTACCTCTGGACGGCGCACGGACGGCTCGCCGGGCGGCTCGCGCCGCTCGACCTCGAGCTGGAGCGGCGGGTGCAGGCGGCGGTGCGGGCCGCCGTGAGCGCCGGGCTCGTGACCGCCGCCCACGACTGCTCGGAGGGCGGGCTCGCGGTCGCGCTCGCGGAGGGATGCGTCGCGGCGCCGCCGTCGGTGGCGCGGACGCCCGTCGGGTGCGACGTCCTTGTGGAGCCGGCGCGGCGGGCCGACGAGGCGCTCTTCGGCGAGGGGCCGTCGCGCGTGATCGTGACGGTGGAGCCGGCGCGCGCTCGAGAGTTCGAGGGTCTGATGGCGGAGTCGGCGATCCCGTGGCGCTGGATCGGGACGACGGGAGGCGACCGGCTGGTCGTGCGCTATGGCGGGGACGCGCTCGTGGACGTGCCGCTCGAGCGCCTCGAGCGCGCGTGGAGGGAGGGCTTTGAGCGCCACGTGGCGTGACGAGAAGTTCCACGACGAGTGCGGCCTCTTCGGCATCTGGAACCATGCCGAGGCCGCGAATGTCGCGTATCTCGGCCTCTACGCGCTCCAGCACCGCGGTCAGGAGTCGGCCGGTATCGCCGCCACGGACGGGACGCAGTTCCACACCGAGAAGGCGATGGGCTGGGTCGCCGACGTCTTCAGCCCCGAGCGGCTCAAGCGCTTGCCGGGCCACTGCGCGATCGGTCACGTCCGTTACTCCACCGCCGGCAGCTCGAATCTCAAGAACGCCCAGCCGATCACCGCGGCGACGGCGCGCGGCCCGATCGCGATCGCGCACAACGGCAACCTCACGAACGCCGAGACGCTGCGCCAGGAGATGGAGCGCGACGGCGCCGTCTTCCAGTCGAGCTCCGACACCGAGGTCATTCTGCATCTGTTGGCGCGCGCGCCGGCCGGGCCGCTCGAGGAGCAGCTCGCGTACGCGCTCGCGCAGGTCAAGGGCGCCTACTCGCTGCTGGTCCTGACTCCCGACGCAATGTACGCGATCCGCGATCCCAACGGCTTCCGCCCGCTCACGCTCGGACGGCTCGGCGAGGCCTGGGTGGTCGCCTCCGAGACGTGCGCGCTCGACCTGATGGAGGCGCGCGCCGAGCGCGACGTTGAGCCGGGCGAGATCGTGGTCGTCTCCGACGCGGGCATGCGCTCGGTCCGCGCCTTTCCGCCGGGCGACCGGTTGCAGTGCGTCTTCGAGTACGTCTACTTCGCGCGCCCCGACTCGATCCTCTGGGGGCGCAACGTGCACACGGTGCGCAAGGCGCTGGGACGGCAGCTCGCGCGCGAGCACCCGGCCGTGGCCGACATCGTGATCCCCGTGCCGGACTCGGGCACCAGCGCCGCGCTCGGCTTCTCCGAGGAGGCCGGCACGCCCTACGAGATGGGGCTGATCCGGAACCACTACGTCGGCCGGACCTTCATCGAGCCCCGGCAGGGGATCCGGCACTTCGGCGTCAAGGTGAAGCTCAACCCCATGCGCGAGATGCTGGAAGGCAGGCGGGTCGTCGTGGTGGACGACTCCATCGTCCGGGGCACGACGAGCCGGAAGATCGTGAAGATGATCCGCCAGGCCGGAGCCCGCGAGGTCCACGTGCGGATCTCGTCACCGCCGATCCAGTGGCCGTGCTACTACGGCATCGACACGCCGACGCGCAAGGAGCTGATCGGCTCCAGCCATCACGTGGACGAGATCCGCCAGTACCTCGGCGCCGACTCGCTCGGCTACCTCTCGCTCGAGGGCATGCTGAAGGCCACCGGGACCGACCCCGCGCACTACTGCGACGCCTGCTTCACCGGCAACTATCGCGTCGGGATGGAGGCCGAGCACACCGCGCAGCTGAAGCTGTTCACCTAGGACGGGGATGGATCGCCTGACCTACCGAGACGCCGGCGTGGACATCGAGGCCGGCGACGAGGCGGTGCGCCGGATCGCGCCGCTCGCGCGCGCGACATTCCGGCCCGAGGTGCTCGGGGGTATCGGCGGCTTCGCCGGTCTCGTCCGGGTGCCGGGCGGCTACCGCGAGCCGGTCCTCGTGTCTTCCACCGACGGCGTGGGCACGAAGCTGAAGGTCGCGTTCCTCGCCGACCGGCACGACACCGTCGGCATCGACCTCGTCGCGATGGGTGTCAACGACGTGCTCGCGCACGGCGCCGAGCCGCTCTACTTCCTCGACTACATCGGGACGGCGCGGCTCGAGCCGGCCCGCATCGAGACGCTGGTTCGCGGTGTCGCCGAGGGGTGCCGCCAGGCGGGCTGCGCGCTCATCGGGGGCGAGACCGCGGAGCTCCCGGACCTCTACGCGCCGGGGGAGTACGATCTCGCGGGCTTTGCCGTGGGCGTGGTGGAGTCCCAGCGGATCGTGGACGGCCGCGGCGTGCGGGCGGGTGACGTCGTGCTCGGCCTCGCGTCCTCGGGCCTGCACTCGAACGGCTACAGCCTGGCCCGGCGGATCGTCTTCGACGTGCTCCGGCTCCGGATCGACGCGATCCTGCCCGACACCGGGCGCACGGTCGCCGACGAGCTGCTGACGCCGACGCGGATCTACGTGAAGCCGGTGCTCGCAGCGTTGGGTCAGGCGCAGATCGGCGGGATGGCGCACATCACCGGTGGCGGGATCACCGGCAACGTGCCCCGCGCGCTGCCGGAGGGCTGCCGCGCCCTCATCCGGAAGTCCGCGTGGACGGTGCCGCCCGTGTTTCGGCTGCTCGCCGAGGCCGGCCGCGTGGCCGAGGCCGAGATGTTCGCGACCTTCAACATGGGCATCGGCTACGCGGTCGTCGTGCGCGCGGCCGACGCGGAGCGTGCCCTGCGCGCGCTCGCGGCGGCCGGCGAGACCGCCCTCGCGATCGGCGAGATCGTCGCCGGCGAGCGCGGCGCGGAGCTCGTGTGACGGGCGCCGACCGGCTGCGCGTGGGCGTGCTCGCCTCCGGGCGCGGCTCGAATCTCCAGGCGCTCCTCGACGCGTGCGCGCGGACCGACTTTCCGGCGCGGATCGTGGTCGTCGTCAGCGACCGCGAGCGGGCACAGGCGCTCGCGCGCGCGCGGGCGGCGGGGGTGGAGGCGGTCTGGATCAATCCCAAGGACTTCGGCGACCGGGAGGCCTTCGACCGGGCGCTCGTGGAGGCGTTCGAGGCGCGCGGGGTCGAGCTCGCGTGCCACGCGGGCTTCATGCGGATCCTCTCGCCCGTCTACATCCGCGCCTTCGCCTGGCGCGCGCTGAACATCCACCCGTCGCTGCTGCCGGCGTTCCCCGGCCTCCACGCTTCGCGCCAGGCGCTCGAGCACGGCGCGAAGGTCTCGGGAGCGACCGTTCATTTCACCGACGAGGGCGTCGACACGGGACCGATCGTCTTGCAAGCGGCGGTGCCCGTCCTGCCCGACGACACGGAGGAGACCTTGGCCGCACGGATCCTCGTCCAGGAGCACCGGCTGTATCCCGAGGCGGTCCGGCTCTTCGCGGAGGGACGGCTGGTGGTCACAGGACGGAGGGTCACCATCCGATGATGGCCTTGCGAGCCGCAGCCCGCGCGGTAGGAGCCGCAGCCGTTGGCGAGGCGACGCTACGAAGGACGGGCGAGGCGAGTCTATGAAAGTCGCCCGCGCGCTCGTCTCGGTTCACGACAAGACCGGTGTCGTCGACTTCTGCCGGGGGCTCGCCGCGCTCGCCGTCGAGATCCTGTCCACCGGCGGCACGGCGAAGCTCCTGCGCGACTCGGGCGTCGCCGTACGCGACGTCTCGGAGATCACGGGCTTCCCCGAGATGCTCGACGGGCGCGTCAAGACGCTGCATCCCAAGGTCCACGGCGGCATCCTCGCGCGCCGGGACGTACCGGCGCACCTCGCCGCGCTCGCGCAGCACGGGATCCCGCCGATCGACCTCGTGGTGGTCGCCCTCTACCCGTTCGAGGCGACGGTGGCCCGCCCCGGCGTCACGCTCGCCGAGGCAATCGAGCAGATCGACGTCGGCGGCCCGACGATGATCCGCGCGGCGGCGAAGAACCACGCGAGCGTCGGCGTCGTGACCGACCCCGGCCAATACGCGCTCGTGCTCGACGAGCTCCGGCGGCACGGCGGCGCGCTCCAGGAGGGGACGCGCTACCGTCTCGCCCAGGAGGCCTTCCGGCGCACGGCGCAATACGACGCGGCGATCGCGGCGTGGCTGCGCCAGCCCGAGGCCACGGCGCAGGCGCCCGCGGGGGCGGACGAGCTCCCGGCGCGGCTCCGGCTCGACCTCGAGCGCGCGCTGCCGCTGCGCTACGGCGAGAACCCGCACCAGACGGCGGTCTTCTACAGGCCGCTCGACGGCTCGCGCGCGGGGCTCGGCGCCATGCGGCCGCTCCACGGCCCGGAGCTGGGCTACAACAACCTCCTCGATTTCTCCGCGGCGTGGGGTCTCCTGCTCGAGTTCGACGAGCCCGCCGCCGTCGTCATCAAGCACACCAACCCGTGCGGCGTCGCCCTCGGATCCTCCGTCGGCGAGGCGATGGCGCGCGCCAAGGCGTGCGATCCGGTGTCGATCTACGGCGGGATCGTCGGCGTCAACCGTACGCTCGACGCGGCCGTCGTCCAGGCCCTCGCCGGCATTTTCGTCGAGATCCTCTTCGCGCCCGCGTACGAACCCGCCGCGCTCGAGGAGCTCCGCCGCACGAAGAAGAAGTGCCGGATCTTCGAGCTCCCCTGCGATCGCGCCGGTCTGCCCGCCGCCGCCGTCGAATACCGGTCGGTCTGGGGCGGCCTGCTCGCCCAGTCCGCCGACCTCGCCGCGCTCGACGCGGGCGCGCTCAAGACCGTCACGAAGCGGACGCCGACCGCCGACGAGCTGGCGGCGCTCACGTTCGCTTGGCGCGTCGGCAAGCACGCGAAGTCGAACGCGATCGTGCTCGCCACGCGGAGTCAGGTGGTCGGCGTCGGCGCCGGCCAGATGAACCGCGTGGACTCGGCGAGGATCGCGGTCATGCGCGCCCAGGAGCTGGGTCTCGAGACACGCGGCAGCGTCTGCGCCTCCGACGCGTTCTTTCCGTTCCGCGACGGCCTGGACGTCGTCGCCAAGGCCGGCGCCACGGCGGTGATCCAGCCCGGCGGCTCGCTGCGCGACGACGAGGTGGTCGCCGCGGCGGACGAGCACGGCATCGCGATGGTCTTCACCGGCATCCGCCACTTCCGCCACTGAGCACGCAGGCGGCCGGATGACGCGCGGACAGCCGGGACGGATCTACGGCCTCAGGGAGCTCACGCGGATCCTCACGCTCACGCCGAGACGCGCCGGCCAGCTCCGGCGGCTTGAGCTGCTGCGCCCCGATTCCCGTTACACCTTCCGCGACTTGCTGGCGCTCCGCGCGGCGGCGGCGCTGCTGGACGCCGGCGCGTCCGTCCGGCAGATCAAGGAGACGCTTGCGGCGCTCCGGCGGGGGGGGCTGACCGATCCGCTCGCCGAGTCGCGTCTCGTCCTCGAGGGGGGACGGCTGCTCGCCCAGTCGGACCGGGTGAGGTTCGACCCGCGCACGGGCCAGACCGTGCTCGACCTCGACGCGGGCACGCTCGAGAAGGCGGCCGTGGCGACGCTCGCGACGGGCGTCGTGCGGCCGCTCGTGCCGCCGGCCGAGCAGGCCGAGGCGTGGTTCGAGCGCGCGAGCGAATGGGACGCGGACCCGGCGCAGTGGGAGGACGCGATCGAGGCGTACCGGCGCGTCGTCGGGATCGACCCGTCGTACGCCGCGGCCTGGAACAACCTGGGGCTCCTGCTCCACCGCATGGGGCGCTTCGACGACGCGCGGGCGGCCTACGTCGCCGCGCTCGAGCAGGATCCAGCATGCTGCGAGGCCGCCTACAATCTGGGCTCGCTCGCCGAGGACCGCGCGGAGACCGATGAGGCGGTGGCGCGCTACCGCGACGCCCTCGCGATCAAGCCCGATTACGCCGACGCCCACTTCAACCTCGCGGGCGCGCTCGCGCGCGCGGGGCGGGGCGACGAGGCGATCGAGCACTGGCGCCGCTATCTCGAGCTCGACGGCGGCAGTCCGTGGGCCCGGATCGCGCGCGCGCACCTGGAGATCGTCGAGCGCCCGGAGGGGGGCCAGACCGAGTGAGGGTGCTGCTCGTCGGCGGCGGCGGCCGGGAGCACGCGCTGGCGTGGGCGATCGCGCGGAGCCCGCGCGTCGAGCGGCTGGTGGCCGCGCCGGGCAATCCCGGCATCGCGCGCCACGCCACGTGTGTCGCCGTCAAGGCCGACGACCTTGACAGTCTCGTGCGGCTCGCTTCGGTCGAGCGCGCGGATCTCGTCGTCATCGGTCCGGAAGCCCCTCTCGTCGCCGGCCTGACCGATCGCCTGGTCGACAGGGGGTTGACCGTGTTCGGTCCCTCGGCGCGCGCGGCGCGGATCGAAGGCTCCAAGGCGTTCGCCAAGAGCCTGATGGCGTGCCACGGGATTCCCACGGCGCGCTTCGAGACGTTCGACGATCCGGCCAAGGCGCGCGCCCACTGCCGAGCGCTCGGTCCGCCGCTCGTGGTGAAGGCCGACGGACTCACGGCCGGCAAGGGCGTGAGCGTCTGTCGCACGCTCGCCGAGGCGGATACTGCCGTCGCGCGCTGCAT
>JBOHQB010000108.1:0-3009 GCA_050731995.1 Candidatus Rokuibacteriota bacterium | reverse complement strand
GCGGTGGCGACTCTCGACATCACTTACGTCCGGGGGGAGCGCCTGCCGGATCATTTGTGGGAGGGGTGCTACGCCCCCCTCCGACTCCCCCGGCCGGCCCCCCACCAGACTGATTGCAGCGGTGGCGACTCTCGACATCACTTACGTCCGGGGGGAGCGCCTGCCGGATCATTTGTGGGAGGGGTGCTACGCCCCCCTCCGACTCCCCCGGCCGGCCCCCCACCAGACTGTCCTCCACGGCGCCGGGTGCTCATCGCTTGCGCGGCTGCAGACGCCGCTGGTGCGATGGCAGGATGCCGAGCTCCTCACGGTACTTCGCGACCGTGCGCCGGGCGATCGAGAGTCCACCGGCCTGGAGCTTCTGCGCGACCTCCTGGTCGGAGAACGGGCGTCCCGCGTCCTCGGCGGCGAGGAGACCCTCGATCTTCTTCTTGACCGACACGGACGACACCATCTCGCCGTTCGTGGACTCGATGCCGCTGTGGAAGAAGTACTTCAGCTCGAAGAGGCCCTGCGGCGTCTCGACGTACTTGTTCGTCGTGACCCGGCTGATCGTCGACTCGTGCATGCCGATGTCCTCGCCGACGTCGCGCAGCGACAACGGCCGCAGGTACTCCACGCCGCGCTCGAGGAACTCGCGTTGGAACTTCACGATGGACTGGCTCACCCGGCGCAGCGTGCGCTGGCGCTGGTCCACGCTCTTGATCAGCCACGCGGCGGACTTGAGCTTCTGCTCGACGTACTGCCGCGCCTCGTCGCCGCCACCCCGGAGCAGCGTCCGGTAGAGGGCGTTGATGCGCAGTCGCGGCACGCTGTCGTCGTTGAGGACGACCGTGTACTCGCTCCCGAGCTTGTGGACATAGACGTCCGGAGCGATGTAGCGGGAGTCGCCGCCGCCGAAGCGGCGACCGGGCTTGGGCTCGAGGCCCATGATCTCCTCGATCGACTCCATCACCCGGTCGAGCGGCAGCTTGAGCGCCTTCGCGATGTCGGCGTACCGACGACGGCTCAGATCCTCGAAGTGCGCCTGCACGATTTCGACGGACACCGGATCGGGGATCGGGTCGTTCATGCCCATGAGCTGGATCAGCAGGCATTCCTGGATGGAGCGCGCTCCGACGCCGGGCGGGTCGAACGACTGCACGATCGCCAGCACGCGCCGGACCTCGTCGACCGTCGTCTCGCAGCGCTTGGCGACCTCCTCCAGCTCGGCTCTCAGGTATCCGTCCTCGTCCAGGTTGCCGATGATCTCGGTGCCGATCCGTCGCGTCAGCGAATCGTCGGTCTCGTCGCGCAGCTGCACGTCGAGGTGGTCGGCCAGCGACGTGGTCGAGCGCAGCATGTTCTCGAACGGAAGATCCTCGCGGTCCTCCTGCTGGACGAGCGAGCGCTCCTCGGGCGCATCCATCTCGAACAGCACCGCGTTGATGTCGAACGGGAGCTCGTCCGTGCCGCGCTCGCCCTTGTCGGCGCCGTCCGCCGCCACGGGCGCCTCGGCCGTCGGCGTCGTCGGCACGTCGGGGACGGCAGCGGCCTCCTCCGGAGCGAGGTCGGGCGTCTCCTCGGCGCTCGCCTCGGTCGGGCTGTCGGGCGGGACTTCCTCCAGGAGCGGGTTCTCGAGCAGCTCCTGCTGGATCTCCTCGTGCAGCTCGAGCGTCGAGAGCTGCAGCAGCCGGATCGCCTGCTGGAGCGCCGGCGTCATCACGACCTTCTGACTCAGCCGGGGAACGAGGCGCGCTTCCATCGCCATGGGCGTCGTCGCCGCCCCTAGAGGGCGAACTTCTCCCCGAGGTAGATCTCGCGCGCGACGGGATGGGCGGCGATCTCGCTGGCCGTGCCGGCCACGAGGATCTTCCCGTCGTAGAGGATATAGGCGCGGTCGGTGATGGCGAGCGTCTCGCGCACGTTGTGGTCGGTGACGAGAATGCCGATCGACCGATCGCGCAGCCGCGCGATGATCTCCTGGATCTCCGCGATCGCAATCGGGTCGATGCCGGTGAACGGCTCGTCGAGCAGGAGATATCGCGGGTTCGTGCAGAGGGCGCGCGTGATCTCCAGGCGCCGCCGCTCGCCGCCCGACAGGGTGTAGGCGGGGTACGGCGCCAGCGCGGTCAGGTCCAGCTCGGCGAGGAGCTCGCGCGCGCGGTGGCGCCGCTGGACGCCGGTGAGGTCGAGCGTCTCGAGGAGCGCGAGCAGGTTCTCCTCGACCGTCAGCCGGAAGATCGACGACTCCTGCGGCAGGTACCCGATGCCCATCCGGCAGCGCTGGTACATCGGCAGCGCCGAGATCTCCTGGCCCTCGAGGACGATCCGGCCGCCGTCGGTCGGGAGGAGACCGACCATCATGTAGAAGGAGGTCGTCTTGCCGGCGCCGTTGGGACCGAGCAGCCCGACGACCTCACCGCGCTGGATGTCGAGCGAGACGTTGTCCACGACCTTCCGGCTGCGGAACCATTTCTCCAGGCGGTGGGCGACGAGGCCTTCCATATCCGTCAGTTCGCGCAGGGTTGCTGCGCCGGCTTCCGCGCCTGGCCGTCGCGGCCCTCGTCCCGCGGGTAGAAGACAGCCTTCACGCGCTCCTGCTTGCCGCTCTGGACGACGGAGCGGTCCTGGGAGAGAAAGATCGTGATCGTCTCGCCGCTGACCACGTTGTCGTCCTGCCAGACGCGCGCGTTGCCGATGAGCATCACCCGCTGCTCGAGGTCCGAGTATTCGGCGCGCCGCGCGGTCCCGGTGCGACAGTCGCCGGTGATGATCCGGACGCCGCCCGTCGACACCGTTCGGAGGATCCGGTCGCCCTTCTCGTCGAGGTAGACCTCCATCCGGTCGGCGTACTGCACCGAGTTCGCCTGCCGCGCCACGACGTTACCGGTGAAGATGATGAGGCTCTCCTTGCCGAAGCGCTCCATGCGGTCGGCGTCCACGGTCACGGGCTGGCTGCGGTCTTGCCGGTCCGGCCGCGCCCGCGCGGGCGGCTTCGGGCCGTCCGGGGCGGGCGCTGGCGCCGGC
>JBOHQB010000107.1:0-3939 GCA_050731995.1 Candidatus Rokuibacteriota bacterium | reverse complement strand
CTGGGCGCGGATCGACGTGCCACGGCCGTACCGCCCGTTCGCCGACGGCGCGCCGACGCCGTCGGGCAAGGTCGAGTTCTACGCGGAGTCGCTCGCACGTCAGGGGCTCCCGCCGCTGCCGACGTGGACGCCGCTCCGCGAGGGACCGGACAACGATCGGCTCGCCGCGCGCTATCCGCTGCAGTGCATCGTGCCGCCCAACCGGTTCTTCCTGAACTCGTCGTTCAGCCAGTCCGAGCTCCTGCGCCGGCGCCAGCGGGCGCCGACCGTGATGATGGCGCCTGCCGACGCCCGCCGGCGCGGGATCAACGACGGCGACGCGGTCGAGGTGGAGAGCCCGCGCGGTACCGCACGCTTCACCGCGCGGGTGACGGACGCCACGCGCGAGGGCGTCGTCGTCGTGGAGGGCATCTGGTGGCACCGCTTCCATCCGGGCGGGCGCGGTGTGAACGTGCTGACCGACGATCGGGTGACGGACCTGGGTGGCGGTCCGGCCTTCCACTCGAACCTGGTCGAGGTCGCGCGCGGCTAGGTCGGCGGGCGGCCTAGAGCCGACGCGCGCCGACGTCGGCGCTCAGCGCCGGGACCGGCGCCGGCAACCCGGGCTGGGCGCCGCCGATGCGCCGCAGCAGGACCGGCAGGACGACGAGCGCGGCGAGCAGGCTCGCGGCGGTGCCCAGGGTCAGCAGGAGCCCAAGACCGAAGACCCCCCGGTGGTCGGCGAGCATGAGGCTGCCGAAGCCGGCGATGGTCGTCAGCCCGTTGACCAGCACCGCCATGATCGTCGAGCGCGCGACGAGCGGTCCGCCGTGCTCGCGCCCCTCGATGAAGCGCAGCACCATATTGAGGCCGTACTCCGCCGCCGCGCCGAGGATCAGCGGCAGCCCGAAGACGTTGGCCAGGTTGAACTTGAGGTCGAAGAGATACATGAGGCCCGCGGTCCAGATGAGGCCGAGCGCCAGCGGCAGGAGCGCAAGGAGCGTCTCGCGCATGCGGCGCAGCATGAGGATCGTGAAGCCCGTGACGAGGATCACCGCGTAGAGCGTGCCCTGCTTGTACGCGCGCTCCATGAGCCGGATCGCCTCGTAGGTGATGATCGGCGTGCCGGTCACGGTCGGATCCACCGAGCGGAGGTCGGTCACGAACCGGCGGGCGCCGTCGCGATCCCAGATGTCGACCGCCGGGTGGATTTCGATGAGGAACCGGCCGCCGTCGCTGATGAACTTGCGACGAATCTCCGGCGGCACGTCGGCGAGACCGACACGCCTCGGGCTCAGGTTCCGCTGGAGCCGTTGGAAGCTGTTGCGGAAGTCGCGGTAGACCTCGCCCTGCAGCAGCGTGAGGGCCGGCTCGCTGACGTCCCGGTCGGTGGTGCGGAGCTTCGTCATGAGCGCGCCGATGTCGTCCGAGAGCCGTGCGAGATCGCGCTGAGTGTCGCCGGGGGGCGCCTCGCCCGCGGCGATGTCGATCCGCCGCTTCAGTGTGCCGAAGGCCGTCACGAGCCGGTCGATGTCCACCTCGATCGCGCGGCTCACCCGCACCGTCGCCACGAGCGGCGCGAAGTCGGCGATGAGCTTCATCTTCTCCGTCTGCTTGTCGGGAATGAGGAGCAGCGCCGAGTCGACCTCGGACACCGTTCCCAGGCGCCGAAACGCCTCCTGTTTCTGGCGCAGCTCGTCGAGCGTGGCGGCCGACGTCAGGCCGCCGAACCCGGAGCGCCCCGAGGTCGCGAGGATGCGCTTCTCCCAGACGACCGACTCGGTCCCCTTCGCCTGGAGATTGAGGAGGTTGTAGTCGAACTGCACCCAGCCGAAGGCCCAGACGGCGGCGGCCGTCAGGAGGGCCGCGCCCGCGAGCACCGTCTTCGGATAGGCCGTGACGTTCTCCACGAAGGGCACGTGAATGCGCTCGAGGCGGATGGCGCGCGGCGTCCGCCCCGCCGGGCGCAGCGCGTGGCGCCGGTCCACGACGACGAGCGCCGCGGGGAAGACCGTGACCATCGAGACCCACGCCAGCAAGATCGCGGAGCCCGCGATGAACCCGAGCTCCTGCACGCCGCGGAAGTCGGTGAGCATCAGCACATAGAAGGTCGCCGCGGCGGTGACGGCGCCCAGCAGCATGCCGGGACCGCTCCGCGCGGCGGTGATCTCGAGCGCTTCCTTGAGGTTGCGCCCGAGGAACAGCTCCTCCTCGTATCGGAACAGAAAGTAGATGCCGTAGTCGATCCCGATGCCGATGACGATCGAGATGAACATCACGGAGAAGAGGGACAGGTGCCCGACGACGAGCGTGGCGACGCCGATCGACCAGCACAGGCTCAGCACCAGCACCAGCAGCATGAGCACGGGCTTGCCGACGCGCATGAAGGCCAGGAGGAGCAGGCCGAGCGTCAACGCGAAGGCCAGGACCGTTGCCCGCTCGCTGTCGCGGAAGGCCGCCGTCATCTCGTCGTTCGAGAGGGCCGGCTTGCCGGTGACGCCCACCTCGACCGCCGGGAACTCCGGGCGGAGCGCCGCCACGACGCCGCGCACCCCCTCGATCGCGACGCGGTCGCCCGTGAAAGTCCCGCGCTCGCTCCGAGGCTCGGCGAGGATGAAGAGCAGCCGCTGGTCGTCGGAGAGGAAGTAGCCCGCGCCGCCGCTCTCGTCGCCCACCACGAAGAGTCCGCCCCACGGGGACTTGTACGGCGCGGGCCGGTCGAGCCGGGTCGCGATCTGGGCGACGAGGTCGTTGACGAAGCGGAGGTCGAGCGCGCTCTTGCCGTCGCTGAGGCCGAGGTCGAGAAGGCCGGCGACGAACGCCGAGGCGATCTGCCTCGCCACGCCCTCCACGAGCTGGTCGAGGGTGGGCCGCCCGGCAAAGGCTTCCATGAACTCCTGGTAGTCGAAGATGCGCTCGCGGATCTCCTTGAGCTTGTCCTCCGACAGATAGAGGAGCGCGCGCCCCTCGAACTGCTTGGGGTCGATCCGGTAGGCGACATTGGCGAGCGGCACGCGCGCCGCGCGCAGCTCGCGGACCAGGCGGCCCGCGTAGAGCGTGGCCTCGGCCAGGGACGGCGCGGCGACCACGATGACCAGGTCGTCGAGCTGGTTGAACTCGCGGTCCAGCTCGCGCCAGCGCTCGACGTACGACTCACCGGCCGGCAGCAGGCGCAGCATCGAGGTCGCGAAGCGGAGGCTCGTGAACGCGAAGGCGACCGACCCCGCCGCGAGTGCCACGGCGAGGACCAGCGTCAGCCACGGTCTGGCGCACGACACGTGCACCAGCGACCGCAGCCAGAGACCCGTGCGGGACGGGCCGATCAACTCCTACTCTTCGCCGGCGATGAACCGCTCGAGGCGCTGGCGCGCGACGTCATCGGACCACTGCTCGGGCGGCGACTTCATGAGATAGGCGGAGGGCGCGAGCAGGGCGCCCTTGAGACCGCGGTCGACCGCGATCTTGCACGCGCGGATCGCGTCGATGACGACGCCCGCGGAGTTGGGGGAGTCCCAGACCTCGAGCTTCAGCTCCACGTTGATCGGCTGGTCACCGAAGCCGCGGCCCTCGAGCCGGATGTGCGCCCACTTCCGGTCCGCGAGCCACGGCACGTAGTCGCTCGGACCGATGTGCACGTCGTCCGCCGGCAGCTCGTGCTGGAGCTGCGAGCGCACGGAGTCCGTCTTCGAGATCTTCTTCGAGACCAGGCGCTCGCGCTCGAGCATGTTGAGGAAGTCCGTATTGCCGCCGAAGTTCAGCTGGCTCGTGTGCAGGAGCCGCACGCCCCGGTCCATGAAGAGGCGGGTCAGGATGCGATGGACGATCGTGGCGCCGACCTGGGACTTGACGTCGTCGCCGACGATCGGCAGCCCGCGCTCCTCGAAGCGACGCTGCCAGTACGCCTCCCGGGCGATGAAGACGGGGATGCAGTTGACGAAGGCGCAGCCGGCGTCCAGCACC
>JBOHQB010000106.1:0-20123 GCA_050731995.1 Candidatus Rokuibacteriota bacterium | reverse complement strand
GCTGGCCCTGTGATAGGAATGTCGGGTGCCCCCGACCCGCCGTCGCTGGCTCATCGTCGCCGCGCTCTTCGTCGTCACCTACGGCATCGCGACGCCGCTCGCGGCCTACGGCGTCTTCCTGCCCGTGCTCGCCGAGGCTTTCGGCTGGAGCCGGGGCGCCATCTCGGCCGCGCTCTCGCTGAACCTCCTGGTCGGGGGCGTGGCGGGTTTCGGTATCGGCGCGCTCGCCGACCGTCACGGGCCGCGGATCATGCTCGCGGTCACGGTCGCCATGGCCGGGGCCGCCTTCGCCCTCGTCTCCGCGGTGGACACGCTCTGGCAGCTCTACCTCTTCGTCGGGGTGCTGGGCGGCGTCGGCATGGCCGGCTTCTATCTCCTGAGCACGGCAACGGTCTCGCGCTGGTTCGACGACCGCCGCGGCCTCGCCCTCGCGCTCGTGCTGGTGGGCTTCAACCTCGGCTACATCACGGCGGGCCCGCTCGCGGCGTCGCTCATCGCCACGCTCGGCTGGCGCTGGGCCTACGCCCTCATCGGCAGCGGCTCCGGCGTGCTGATGATCGCCGCCGCGCTGAGCGTTCGACTGCCGCGCGCGGCGGAAGCGCCGCGGGCCCACGCGATCGACGGGCGCAACGCGGCGGTCGCCGCGGCGGAGCGCGGCGTCACGCTCCGCCAGGCTCTCGCCGATCCACGGCTCTGGTGCCTGAACGTCTCGTGGCTCCTCCTCGGCGGCCTCGCGCTGATGGTCTCCGTCCACGCGGTGCCGTTCACCCGCGACCGCGGCGTCAGCCTCGCCGGGGCATCGCTCGCGCTCACGGCCTACGGCGTGGGCGCGGTCGTGGGGCGCGTGACGTCGGGCGCGGTCTCGGACCGGCTCGGCACGCTCACCACCATCCGCGTCGCCTACGTGATCGAGCTGCTCGCGCTGGTGGGGCTCCTGTGGGTGCCGTCGCGGGAAGCGCTGCTCGTGTCGATGGCCGTGTTCGGCGCGGGCTTCGCGGCGTCCGACACGATGGTGGTGAAGGTGATCCCCGACGTCTTTGGTCTCAAGGCGCTGGGCGCGATCATGGGCGTCCTGACGCTCGGCTGGCGCTTCGGCGCCGCGCTCGGGCCAGCCGCCGCGGGGTTCCTCTACGATCTCACCGGCGCGTACACGCTGGCCTTCGGCGCCGCGCCGCTCGCCGTGCTCGCCAGCTGGGTGCTCTTCGCGCTCGGAACGCGGCGCGTGCGCGGGCTCGGCTGAGGGGGTTCAGACCGGGCGACGCGCCTCGAGTGCGGCGAGACGCTCGCGGATGTCGATCGCGGTGCGGAGCTCGCGATCGACGCCGTCGATCCTGACATCCAGCCGCCGGATCTCGGCGATCAGCTCGCCCTTCATCGAGACGGTCTCGGTCCGGAGCGAATCGATCTTGACGTTGAGCCGGATGTCCAGATCCTCGATCTTGTCCTTCAGGCCTTCGAACCGGTGTTCGAACGTCTGGTGGAGCTCGTCGAGCCGCTGGTCCACGCCCACGAACCGCTGATCGACACTGTCGAACCGATGATAGACACCGGCAAAGCCCTGGTCCACGCCGTCGAAGCGCTCGCTCACGCTGTCGAACCGCTGGTTCACGCTGTCGAACCGCTGGGCGACGATTTCCATCTTGGCGTCGAGCTTCTGGTCGAGGCCCCCGATGCGCTGGTCCAGGCGCTGGATATCACCGCGAAGCGCCTGCAGCTCCGGCGCGATGATGTCCCGGAACGCCGTCTTGACCTGATCGTAGACGCCCAACCTGGATATACGCGACGACGGCGGCTCTAGCGCTGGCCCAGGGTGCGGTTGGCGATCTCCACGGTCTTCTTGTCGACGTCGAAGCGGTGCGTCTCCTTGGTCTCGACGTCGCCGCCGGTGACCCGAAGGAAGAACGTGTCGTCGCCGAACTCAATGGAGTGGATGTCGCCGACGGCGAACACCGCTGCGTGGCCGGGCTCGTTGAGGAACTCGCGCTGGAGCTCGAGCTCCGCGTGGCCGGGCCGGCTGGCGTCGTCGAGCCGCCGCCACCGCCGCATCCGCGTCGGGTTCTTGTAGTTGCCGTACACGACCCAGCACGGGCCGTGGTCGTGCACCGAGGACTTGCCGGCCTTCTCCCGGCCGTGGACCAGCACGTGGACGTCCGTCTCCGGGTCGTGGCCGATCGTCGTGCGCTCGGTGTTGGGCACCGGATCGCCGAGGTGCTTCTTCAGGAGCTCGGGGTTATGCAGGAGCCTCTCCAGATGGTCGCGGATCTCGGCGAGCCCCGTGGGGATACCCTTCCGCTTGATCGTGGCGCGCGTGTCCGCGAGGAATTGCTCCAGCGTGTACGTCGTGTCCGTCGTCATGGCGACCTCCCCTGGGACGCCTCATGCTACCATCCGCGCCATGACGGACGGAACGATCCGCGTAGGGTTCGTGGGCGCAGGCAAAAACACCCAGAGCCGGCACATCCCGGGGTTTCGCAAGCTGCCCGGCGTCGAGCTCGTGGCGGTCGCGAACCGGACGAAGGAGTCGGGCGAGCGCGTCGGGAAGGAGCTCGGCATCGCCCGGGTCCACGGCAACTGGCGCGAGGTCGTGGGGGCGCCCGACGTCGACGCGGTCTGCATCGGGACCTGGCCCAACATGCACCGCGAGATCACCGAGGCCGCGCTCGAGCACGGCAAGCACGTGCTGTGCGAGGCGCGCATGGCCGTGAACGCCGCCGAGGGGCGGCGCATGCTGGCAGCGGCGCGTCGGGCACCGGGACTCGTCGCCCAGCTCGTGCCCGCGCCGCACACGCTCGAGGTGGACGCGACGCTCCAGCGACTGCTCGCCGAAGGCTACGCGGGCGAGGTGCTCGCGGTCGAGGTGCAGGCGACGCAGCAGCCCCGCTTCGCGGATCGTCCGGCCGAGGCCGAGCCGCTCCACTGGCGTCAGGACGCGGCGCTGAGCGGCCACAACATCCTCAACATGGGGATCTGGTACGAGGCGATGATGCGCTGGGTCGGCCCGGCTCGGCGCGTCATGGCGATGACCAAGCTCGCGGTCCCGAGACGCAAGGACGCGACCGGGGCCCTTCGCGACGTGACCGTGCCCGACCACGTCGACATCCTGGCGACGCTCGCGAGCGGAGCCGTGGCGCGCTTGCGCTTCAGCGCGATCACGGCGTTGGCACCCCCGAGCGAGGCGTGGATCTTCGGGAGCGACGGCACGCTGCGCCTGGAGGCCGACGCGAGGCGCCTCTCGGGCGGGCGGCGGGGCGACAAGGCGCTCGCCGAGATTCCGATCCCGGCCGAGCGGCGGATCGGCTGGCGGGTCGAGGAGGAGTTCGTCAACGCGATCCGCGGCCGAGAGAAGATCGCGCGCACGACGTTCGAGGACGGCGTGCGCTACATGGAGTTCACGGACGCCGTGACGCGGAGCGCCGCCTCGGGCCAGGCGGTCGACGTCGCCGACCTGTAGCGGCGCTCAGGCGACCCGGTAACGCCGGATCATGGCCTCGTCGAGCACGAGGCCGAAGCCGGGGCCGGGCGCGACCGCCATCGTGCCGTCCTCGATCGGCGGGCGGTTGGCCCACATCGTCTGCCACACCGGGTCGCGCTCGGGGTCGGCGAAGCACTCCACGTAGGTTCCGTGTGGGACTCCGGCGAGCAGGTGCTGGGCCACCTGCGATTCCTCGTGGTGCGCCATCCGCACGCCCGCCGCCCGGCACAGCGCCGCGGCGCGGCGCCACTCGGTGACGCCTCCGCACTCGGAGGCGTCGAGGTTGACGAGGTCAACGGCGCCGGCCTCGAGCAGGCGGCGCACGCCCTGGCTCGTGATCTCGGACTGGCCTGCGGTGACCGGGATCCGGGTCGCCTGCCGCACGCGCGCCATCATGGCAGCGTCGTCGTGCCAGTGACACGGCTCCTCGAACCAGTGGATGTCCAGCGGCTCCACGCGTCGCGCGAAGCGGATCGCCTCGTCGACCGACCACGCCCGATTCGCGTCGACGGCCAGGACGAAGTCGCGCCCCGCCGCGCGCCGCGCCGTCTCGACGCGCTCGGCGTCCGCCTCCGGCGTGAGCCCGCCCACCTTGAACTTGCAGCCGGCCATGCCGGCCCGCCGGTACGCCTCCATCTCGCGGCCGATGTCGGCGAGCGTCTTGCCGTCCATGTAATAGCCGCCGATGGAGATGATCGGCAGCCGGCTGCGCTCGCCGCCGAGAAGCGCCGAGACGGGCTTGCCCTGCGCCTTGCCGACGAGGTCCCAGAGCGCGCAGTCCACGCAGGCGATCGCTTCCATGAGCGTCTTGCGATCGCGGCTCGCGTGGGTGAGCGCGAACATCCGGTCCCAGATCGTCTCGCCCTCGAAGATGCTCAGGCCGCGGATCCGCGGCGCCAGCTCCGCGTGGATGAGCCGGACGATCTCGGGGCCGTGCTCGCGGTTGTCGCCGTTGTAGACCTCGCTCACGGCCCCTGCGTCGGTGCGCAGGCGCGTGACGATCGTGCAGCGCTTGAGGACGGCGTACGTGCTCCCGCCGAAGTTCTTCGTGAGCGGAATCTCGACCGCGATGGCGTCGACGCTGTGGATGCGCATACGGGGGCCGGTGCGGCGGAGTGTAGCAGGCCCCGCGGTGTCATGTTAGCCTCGCGCAGCCGAGCGAACGCGCCGGTGGCTGGTGAGAGGGCACTGAAAGGAGCGGCCATGGACTGCTGCGCGCACGAGGGGCACGGTAGCGGCATCGAGCGGACGTACGCGACGGTGACCTAGCGGTGCGGCCGCACCTGCTCGCCTGGCAGTGGTCCGACTACGCCGTCAAGCACCGGAGCCGCGCGAACCTCCTGATCCACATCGCCGCGGTGCCTCTCTTCCAGATCGACTCGCTGCTCGTCGTCTGGGGAGTCCTGGGATTCGCGGCGCCGGTCGCCGCGGTCGGCGCCGCGTGCGTCCTCGCGTCGGTCGCGCTCCAGGGCCGGGGCCACCGGCTCGAGGCCGAGGCGCCGACCCCGTTCGACGGAGCCGGCGACTTCGTCGCCCGGCTCGTCGCCGAGCAATGGATCACGTTCCCGCGCTTCGTCCTCACCGGCGGCTGGTTCCGCAATCTCACCGCGTTCCTGAGGGAGCCATGAACATCACGGTGCTCGACGACTACCAGGACACGGTCCGAACGCTGGCGTGCTTCAAGAAGGTCGGGGGCCACGACGTCACGATCTGGAACGACCACACGAAGGACGTGGACGAGCTCGCCCGGCGGCTCAAGGACACCGAGGCAGTCACGCTCCTCCGCGAGCGCACGCCGATCCGGGCGCCGCTCCTCGAGCGGCTCGACAAGCTCAGGATCATCAGCCAGGTCGGCGTCTACCCGCACGTCGACGTGGACGCCTGCACCCGGCGCGGAGTCGTCGTCTGCTCTCAGACGGGACCCGGCCGGCCCTCCTACGCGACCGCGGAGCTCACGTGGGGATTGGTCATCGGCGCCTTTCGTCGCATCCCCCAGGAGGCGGCGGCGCTCCGCGCGGGCAAGTGGCAGGCGCATCCGATCGGCGTCGGCCTGCGGGGCAAGACGCTCGGTATCTACGGCTATGGCAAGATCGGCGCCGTCGTCGCCGGCTACGGCCGCGCCTTCGGAATGAACGTGGTGGTATGGGGACGCGAGACGACCCTCGCCAGAGCGCGCGAGGAGGGCTACGCGGCCGCGCCGAGCCGCGAGGCGTTCTTCGCCGAGTCCGACGTCGTCTCGGTCCACGTGCGGCTCATCGACGCCACCCGCGGCATGGTCACGGCCGCCGACCTCGCCCGGATGAAGCCGACCGCGCTCTTCGTCAACACCAGTCGCGCGGGCCTCGTGGTCCCGGGCGCGCTCGAGGCCGCGCTCCGCGCCGGGCGTCCCGGCATGGCCGCGGTCGACGTGTACGAGGACGAGCCGGTGCTCGGCGCCCGGCACCCGCTGCTCGCGCTCGACAACGCGATCTGTGTGCCGCACCTCGGCTACGTGGAGCGCGACAGCCTCGAGAACATGTTCCGCACGATCTTCGACCAGATCATCGGGTTCGCGGCCGGCAAGCCGATCAACGTCGTGAACCCCGAGGCGCTCCGCCGCTGAGCGACGGTCTCGTGCTGACCCACGGCGCGGGCGGGAACGCCGGGTCGCCGCTGCTCGTCGCGCTCGCGAGCGTGTGGGCCGCGCGAGGCCTCACCGTGCACCGCTACGATCTCCCGTACCGGCAGGCGCGCTCGACGGGACCGCCGCGTCCGGAGAGCGCCGAGACGGATCGCGCGGGACTGAGAGAGGCCGTCGAGTCCATGCGGAAGCTCGTCCCCGGCCGCGTCTTCCTCGGTGGGCAATCCTACGGCGGCCGGCAGGCGAGCATCCTCGCGGCGGGAGAGCCCGGGCTCGTCGCCGCGCTGCTGCTGCTCGCCTATCCGCTCCATCCGCCGCGCCGGCGCGGGGATCTCCGAACGGCGCATCTCCCCGAGCTCAGAACGCCAACGCTCTTCGTCAGCGGCGCGCGCGATCCGTTCGGCTCGCTCGAAGAGCTGGAAGCGGCGCGCCGACTGGTGCCGGCCCGGACGGCGCTCCTCGCCATGGAAGGCGCGGGTCACGATCTGGCGCGCACTGGGCGACGCTCGCTCGAGGACGTGGCCGCCGAGATCGCCCGCGCGTTCGTGGAGTTCGCGAGTAGCGTGTGCTGACGCCGACTCAGCGCTTGACGGCGGGGGCTGCCGGGCGCTCCGCGCCGGGTTGACCGGCAGACCGCGGCTCGCCCGCGGCCGGCGCGCCGCCGGGACGCTGCCCGCCCTGGCGCTCGCCGCCGCGAACTTCGACCTTGGCGCCCGCCGTGAGTCGCGGCTGGCCGTCGGTGACCACCGCCTCGCCCTTCTCGAGTCCCTTGGCGATGACCGTCTCGCTTCCCTGGGTGCGCGCGACGACCACCGGCCGCAGGTCCACCGTGGAATCCGGCTTCACGACGAAGACGTAGAAGGCGCCCTGCTGGCCGCTCTGCACCGCCTGCGCGGGGACGACGATGGCGTCGGGCTCCGTCGCGAGGATCAGTGTGACGTTGGCGAACTGGCCAGGCCAGAGCCGCCCCTCGTCGTTGACGAAGGTCGCCTTCAGGCGGATCGTGCCGGTGGTGACGTCCACCGTGTTGTCCACGAACGTCACGACGCCCTTCGCCGGGCGCGGATCGCCGGCGGGCACCGCCTTGACCTCGAGCTTCTCCGCGGCCATGTAGCGCTTGACGGCCGGCAGCTGCTGCTGCGGCACCGTGAACGACACGTAGATCGGGCGGATCTGGTTGATCGTCAGCAGCGTGGAGTCGTTGGTCCCGGTCGCGCGGACGATGTTGCCCTGGTTGAGCATGAGGCTGCCCGCCCGCCCGTCGAGCGGCGACCGGATCGTCGTGTAGCCGAGCTGGACCTTCGCGCTCTCCACCGTGGCCTCGTCGGCCCGGACGAGCTGCTCGGCGCTCCGGACGGCGGCCTCGTCGGCCTGCACGGTCGCGGCGAGCGCCTCGGCGTTCGTCTTGAACTGGTCGTAATCCGCCTGGGCGACCAGCTCGCGCTTGAAGAGATCCGCGTAGCGCTGCGCCTGCACCTCGGCGTTCCTGGACTGGGCCTGGTCGCGCGCCAGATTCGCGCGCGCCTGCTGCACCGCCACCTGGTCCTTCGCCAGCGTGGCCTGCGCCTGGGCGAGCGTGGCCTCGAGCGAGCGCGGGTCGATGGTGAAGAGCAGCTCGCCCTTCTTCACGTCCTGCCCTTCCTTGACGTGGACGCGGGACAGCTCGCCGCCGACTTGCGCGCGCACCGCGACGACCGCGTACGCCTCGACGGTGCCGATCGCCTGGATCTGGAGCGGCATCGTCTTCTGCTCGACCTTCGCGACGGCGACCGGCACGGCGGGCCGCCGCGGGGGTTGTTTGGACTCGGCCGTGTTGTCCGAGCAGCCGGGGTACATCGCGGCGAGCAGCAGGAGCGCGAGTCCCGGGATTCGCTTCATGCGCCGGCCTCGACGCGCGTGGCCGCCGGAACGCGCTCGCCCCTGAGCCGCAGGCGGAGGCGCTCGAGGAACACGTAGACGACCGGCGTGGTGTAGAGGGTCAGGAGCTGGGACACGAGGAGGCCTCCGACGATGGTGACGCCGAGCGGGCGGCGCAGCTCGGCGCCGTTCCCGGTGACGAGCGCCAGCGGCAGCGCCCCGAGGAGAGCGGCCATGGTCGTCATCATGATGGGTCGGAACCGGAGGAGGCAAGCTTCGTAGATCGCCGCCTCGGGCGTGACGGATGGCTTGCGGCTGGCGCCCACCGCGACGTCGATCATCATGATGGCGTTCTTCTTGACGATTCCGATCAGCAGAATCAATCCGATGAGTCCGATGATATCGAGATCCATGCCGCAGAGCATGAGGGCGAGGATCGCCCCGACGCCCGCGGACGGCAGCGTGGACAGGATCGTGAACGGGTGGACGAGGCTCTCGTAGAGGACGCCGAGCACGATGTAGACGGCGACGAGGGCCGCGAGGATGAGCCACGGCTGGTTCGCGAGCGACGCCTGGAAGGCCTGCGCCGTCCCCTGGAAGCTGGCGCGGATGGACGCGGGCAGGCCGAGCCCGCGCCCGGCCTCCTCGATCGCCGTGACCGCGTCACCGAGCGCCACGCCGGGCACCAGGTTGAACGAGAGCGTCACCGACGGGGTCTGCCCCTGATGGTTGACCGACAGGGGCGTCGTGCGCGGCGCGAGCTTCGTGAAGCCGCTCAATGGAATTTGGCCGCCCGTCGTGGAGCGGACGTACACGGACGACAGGTCGTCCGGGTTCTGCTGGAAGCCGGGCGCCACTTCCAGGACGACGCGGTACTGGTTACGCCCGGTGTAGATGGTCGACACCTGGCGCTGGCCGAAGCGGTCGTAGAGCGCGTCGTCGATGACCTGGGCCGGCACGCCGAGGCGTGACGCGGTGTCGCGGTCGATCACGAGCGCGGCCTGCAGCCCCCGGTTCTGCTGATCGGTCGCGACGTCGCGAATCTCTTTCAGCTCGCGGAGCTTGCCCAGCATGCGCGGCGCGTACGCGTTCAGCTCGGCGAGGTTCGCGCTCTGCAGCGTGTACTGGTACTGGGCGTTGGCGATCCGGGCGCCGATGCGCACGTCCTGCACCGGCTGCAGGAAGAGTGTGGCGCCGGGGACGTGGGAGAGCTTGGGGCGCAGCCGGGTGATGACCTCGTCCGCGGAGTTCTTGCGCTCCCCCAGCGGCTTCAGCGAGATGACCATGCGCCCGCTGTTCGTCGTGTTGCCGGGCCCGCCCGTCCAGCCCACGACGGTCGCGACGTCCGGATCGGTCAGTACGGTGTTCACGAACTCGGTCAGCTTCGCGCGCATCGCGGGGAACGAGATGTCCTGCTCGGCCTGGATGTTTCCCACGAGGCGTCCGGTGTCCTGCTGGGGGAAGAAGCCCTTCGGGACCACCCGGAAGAGGTAGACGTTCAGGACGATCGTCGCGACCGTCGCGGCGAGCGTGAGCCACTTGAAGCGCAGCACTCCGGCGAGGCTCCACCCGTACAGATCCCGCGCGCCGTTCACGGCCCGCTCCGCGAAGCGGTAGACGCGTCCGTGCCGGCGACCGTGATCCGGTTTCAGAAAGCGCGCGCACATCATCGGCGTGACGCTGAGCGAGACCAGCAGGGAGACGGCGATGGCGAGCGTGAGCGTGACGGCGAACTCGCGGAAGAGGCGGCCGACGAGGCCTCCCATGAGGAGGATCGGAATGAAGACCGCGACGAGCGAGGTGCTCATGGACAGGACGGTGAACCCGATCTCCCTGGCGCCCTTGAGCGTGGCCGCCAGCGGCGACTCGCCCTTCTCGATGTAGCGCGTGATGTTCTCGAGCACCACGATCGCGTCGTCCACCACGAAGCCCGTGGAGACCGTCAGCGCCATCAGCGAGAGGTTGTCGAGGCTGTAGCCGAAGCAGTACATGCCGGCGCAGGTCCCGACCAGCGAGAGGGGGACGGCCACGCCGGGGATGACGGTCGCCGAGACGCTGCGCAGGAAGAAGAAGACCACGAGCACGACGAGGACGACGGACACGAGGAGCGTGAGCTGGATATCCCGGAACGAGGCGCGGATGGTCGTGGTCCGGTCGAGGACGACCGCGAGGTCGATCGCGGGGGGGATCGACGCCCGCAGCTCCGGCATCAGTGCGCGCACGCGGTCCACGGTGTCGATGAAGTTGGCGCCGGGCTGCCGGTAGACGATGAGCAGAACGGCCCGCTTGCCGTTGGCGAGCCCCGCCGTGCGCACGTCCTCCACCGAGCTCTCCACCGTGGCCACATCGCCGAGCCGGATGGGAGCGCCGTTCCGGTAGTGGACGATCACCGGCTGGTACTGGTCGGCGTCGAAGAGCTGGTCGTTCGCGGTGATCGTCCACGCGGTGGTCCCGTTGGCCAGCTCGCCCTTCGGCTTGTTGGCGTTCACCGCGCCGAGCGCCGCGCGCACCTGTCCGAGGTCGATGCCGAGCTGAGCCAGCGCGTTCGGGTCCACGCGCACGCGCACGGCAGGCTTGGCGCCGCCGCCGATCACGACCTGGCCGACGCCGTCGACCTGCGCGATCTTCTGCGCGAGCACCGAGTCCGCCGCGTCGAACACGCGTCCCAGGGGGAGCGTGTCCGACGTCATCGCCAGGATCATCATCGGCGCGTCGGCGGGATTGAGCTTCCGGTAGGTCGGATTGTTCGGCAGGTTGGGCGGCAGCTGGCCGAGCGCGGCGTTGATCGCGGCCTGCACGTCGCGCGCCGCCGCGTCGATGGGCCGGTCGAGGTCGAACTGGAGCACCACGGTCGTCGCGCCGAGCAGGCTCAGCGAGGTCATCTCGGTCACGCCGGCGATGCGCGCGAACGAGCGCTCGAGCGGCGTCGCCACCGACGAGGCCATCGTCTCGGGGCTCGCGCCCGGCAGCACCGCCTGCACCTGGATGACGGGAAACTCGACCTGGGGCAGGGGGGCGACGGGCAGCGTACGGTAGGCGAGAAGGCCGGCGAGCAGCAGCGCCACGCTCAGGAGCGTCGTGGCGACGGGCCGCCGGATGAAGGGCTCGGAGATGTTGCCCACGGCCTCAGTCCCCCGCCACGGCTTCGGCTTGCACACGCCGCGCGGCGGAGGCGCGCCGCATGCGGCGGCCGAGCCGGTCGAAGTAGAGGTAGACGACCGGCGTCGTGTAGAGCGTGAGGATCTGCGAGAGGAGGAGGCCGCCGACGATCGTGATTCCGAGCGGCTGGCGCAGCTCGGAGCCGGTGCCCGTGCCGAAGGCGAGCGGCACGCCGCCGAGCAGCGCGGCCAAGGTCGTCATCATGATCGGCCGGAAGCGCAGCAGGCACGCTTGGTAGATCGCCTCCTCCGGTCGCTTGCCCTCCTCCCGCTCCGCGTCGAGCGCGAAGTCGATCATCATGATCGCGTTCTTTTTGACGATGCCGATCAGGAGGATGATGCCGATGAGCGCGATGAGGTCGAGGTCCATTCGGAACAGGATGAGCGCCAGGATCGCGCCGACACCCGCTGACGGCAGCGTCGAGAGGATCGTGACCGGGTGGATGTAGCTCTCGTAGAGGATTCCCAGCACGATGTAGACCATGACGACCGCGGCCAGAATCAGGAGCGGTTGGTTGGCGAGCGCCGCCTGGAACGCCTGGGCCGTGCCCTGGAAGCTCGCGCGGACCGAGGCCGGCAGGCCGATCTCCCGCTCGACGGCCTGGATGGCCTTGACGGCATGGCCGAGCGCCGCGCCCGGCGCCAGGTTGAAGGACAGCGTCACCGAGGGGAACTGCCCCTGGTGGTTAACGGCGAGCGGCGCCGTGCTCGGCTCGTAGCGCGTGAACGCGCTGAGCGGCACCTGCGCGCCCGTGGCGGACTTCACGTAGATGGACTTGAGGGCGTCCGGGCTCTCCTGGAACCGGGGCGCGACCTCCAGAACGACGTGGTACTGGTTCAGCTGGGTGAAGATCGTCGAAACCTGCCGCTGGCCGAACGCGTCGTACAGTGTGTCGTCGATCATCTGCGGCACGATGCCGAGCCGGGAGGCCATGTCGCGATCGATCGTCAGCGCGGCCCCGAGCCCGCGGTTCTGCTGATCCATCGCGACGTCGCGCAGCTCGGGCAAGGTCCGCAGCCGATCGGCGAGCCGCGTGGACCACTCGGCCAGCTCACGTGCGTCGATGTCTTGCAGACTGTACTGGAACTGTGTGCGGCTCACGCGATCTTCGACGGTGAGGTCCTGGACCGGCTGCATGTAGAGCGTGATCCCGTCCACCTTTTCGAGGCTGGTCTTGAGCCGGCGGATGATCTCGGAGGCGTGCGTCTTGCGCTCGTCCTTCGGCTTGAGGTTGATCTGGATGCGGCCGCTGTTCGGCGTCATGTTGACGCCGTCGACGCCGATGAACGACGACAGGCTCACCACGTCCTTGTCCTTGAGGATCTCGCGCGCGAGCGCCTGCTGGCGCTCGGCCATCAACGTGAACGAGACCGACTCGGGGGCCTCGGAGATGCCGAGGATGACGCCCGTGTCCTGCACGGGGAAGAAGCCCTTCGGCGCGACGACATAGAGCGCGATCGTCAGGACGAGCGTGGCAACGGTGACGACGAGCGTCGCCGCCTGGTGCCGCAGCACCCAGCGCAGCGTGTCGCCGTACCACGCGATCGTCGCGTTGAACCCGCGCTCCGTGAGACGGTAGAACCAGCCCCGCGTCGCCGCGGGCTCGTGCCGGAGGATCCGCGCGCACATCATCGGCGTGAGTGTCAGCGAGACGACGGCGGAGACGAGGATCGTCACGCTCAGCGTGACCGCGAACTCGCGGAAGAGCCGGCCGACGACGTCGCCCATGAAGAGCAGCGGAATCAGCACGGCGATGAGCGAGACGGTCAGCGAGACGATGGTGAATCCGATCTGCGCCGAGCCCTTGAGCGCCGCCTGGAGCGGCGGCTCGCCCGCCTCGACGTAGCGGGCGATGTTCTCGATCATGACGATCGCGTCGTCCACGACGAATCCCGTCGAGATCGTCAGCGCCATGAGCGAGAGGTTGTCGAGGCTGTAGCCGAGCAGGTACATGACGCCGAAGGTGCCGACGAGCGAGATCGGGACGGCGACGGACGGGATGATGGTGGCGCTGAGACTCCTGAGGAAGAGGAACATCACCATGACGACGAGCGCGACCGTGAGCACCAGCGAGAATTGCACGTCGGCGACGGAGGCGCGGATGGTCGTCGTGCGGTCCGTCAGGATCGTGATCTTCACGGACGCCGGCAGCGAGGCCTCGATCTGGGGCAGCAGGCGCTTGATCCGGTTCACGACGGCGATGATGTTGGCGCCCGGCTGGCGCTGGATGTTGACGATGACGGCGGGCTTCTCGTTCATCCAGGCCGCCTGCTTGACGTTCTCGGGGCCCTCGACGACGTTCGCGACGTCGGAGAGGCGGACGGGCGCGCCGTTCTTGTACGCGACGACGAGCGCCTTGTACTCGGCCGGGGAGAAGAGCTGGTCGTTGGCCCCGATCGTGAAGGACTGCCGGGGTCCCTCGAGGTTGCCCTTCGGCTGGTCCACGTTGGCCTGCGCGAGCGCGGCGCGGAGGTCCTCGAGGCTCAGCCCGTAGGACGCGAGCACGTCGGGGTTGGCCTGCACGCGGATCGCCGGCTTCTGGCCGCCGCTGAGGCTCACGAGCCCGACGCCGGGGAGCTGCGAGATCTTCTGCGCGAGGTTCGTGTCCGCGAGATCCTGGACGCGGATCAGCGGCAGCGTGTCGGAGGTGACGGCCAGGGTGAGCACCGGGCTGTCCGCCGGGTTCACCTTGCTGTAGATCGGCGGGCTCGGCAGGTCTTTCGGCAGAAACGTGGCCGCCGTGTTGATCGCCGCCTGCACCTGCTGCTCGGCGACGTCGATGTTGAGCTCGAGGTTGAACTGGAGCGTGATGAGCGAGGCGCCCGACGAGCTCGTCGAGATCAGCCGGCTCAGTCCGGGCAGCTGGCCGAACTGGCGCTCGAGCGGCGTCGTCACCGAGGAAGTCATGACGTCCGGGCTCGCCCCGGGATAGAAGGTCAGGATCTGGATCGTGGGGTAGTCGACCTGGGGCAGCGCCGAGACGGGCAGCTGGGTATAAGCGACCGCGCCGGCCAGCAGAATGCCCGCCGTCAGGAGGGAAGTGGCGACGGGGCGGAGGATGAAGATCCGAGACGGGTTCACCGGCTCAAGCCTATCAGATATCCTCGGTACTGACAGAAAGGAGCCGCCACGATGAAGGCGATCCGCGTGTCCGAGTACGGCCCCCCGTCCGTCCTGAAGCTCGAGGAGGTGCCCACGCCCCAGCCGGGCCCGAACCAGATCCTCGTCCGCAACCGTGCCGTCGGCGTGAACCCCGTGGACACCTACCTCCGGTCGAACACCGACAACCGGGGCCCGAAGCTGCCGTACACGCCGGGCAGCGACGCTGCGGGCGTGGTCGAGGCGGTCGGCGCCGGGGCCACGAGCATCAAGGGCGGCGACCGCGTCTACTTCGGCGGCACCCTCACGGGCGCGTATGCCGAGCTCTCACTCTGCGAGCCGGCCCAGGTCCACACGCTGCCGGACAACGTTTCCTTCGCGCAGGGCGCGGCGATGAACGTGCCGTACGCCACCGCCTACCACGCGCTCTTCAACCGCGCGCACGGCGAGGCCGGCGAGACGGTCCTCGTGCACGGCGCCAGCGGCGGCGTCGGTATCGGCGCGGTCCAGCTCGCCCGCGCGCGCGGTCTCACCGTGATCGGCACGGCGGGGACCGAGCGCGGCCGGCGGCTCGTGGCCGAGCAGGGCGCCCACCACGTCCTCGATCACGGCAGGCCCGACTATCTCGACGAGCTCACGCGCCTCACCGGCGGGCGCGGCCCCGACATCATCCTCGAGATGCTCGCGAACGTGAACCTCCAGAAGGATCTCGGCGTCATCGCGCCGCGCGGGCGGATCGTCGTCATCGGCAACCGCGGCACGGTCGAGATCAACGCGCGCCTGGCGATGAACAAGGACGCCGCGATCCTCGGGATGGCGCTCTACCACGCCACGCCGGCGCAGGTGGTCGGCATCCACGCGGCGCTCGTCGAGGGGCTGCGCGCCGGCACGCTCCGGCCCGTGATCGCGCAGGAGGTGCCGCTCGGGCAGGCCTCGCGCGCTCACGAGGCCGTGCTGGAGCCCGGCCATCACGGAAAGATCGTGCTGGTGCCGTGACGCGGATCGCGACCTGGAACGTCAACTCGCTGCGCGCCCGGCTCGAGAAGGTCCAGTGGTGGCTCGAGCGGGCCCGGCCCGACGTCCTCCTGATGCAGGAGACGAAGCTCGCCGATGCCGACGCGCCGGCGGAGGCCTTCGAGCGCGTGGGCTACGCGCTCGCGCACCACGGGGAGGGACGCTGGAACGGCGTCGCCATCGCGAGCCGCGTCGGGCTCGATGACGTGACGACCAACTTCGGCGAGCCGTTACGACCGCGTGCGACACCCGAGGCCGACGACGTAGAGCCTCTGGCCGAGGCGCGGATAGTCTCGGCCGTGTGCGGCGGCGTCCGTGTCGTCAGCCTGTACGCGCCGAACGGACGCGAGGTGGACTCGCCCTTCTATCGCGCCAAGCTCGCGTGGTTCGATCGCCTCGCGCGCTGGCTCGACGCGTCCGGCGATCCGAACGGGCCGCTCCTCCTCGGCGGCGACTTCAACGTCGCGCCGGAGGACGCCGACGTCTGGGACCCGGAGGCCTGCCGAGGAAGCACGCACGTGTCCCCGCCGGAGCGGAGGGCATTCGAGCGGCTTTGCGAGTGGGGGCTCGCCGACGCGTATCGCCTGCACCATCCGGAGCCGGGCCGCTACACGTGGTGGGACTATCGCGCCGGGTCGTTCCACAAGAACGTCGGGATGCGCATCGATCACATTCTCGTGACCGCGCCGCTCGCGCGGCGCGCCGTGGCGGCCGAGATCGACCGCGAGGCCCGCAAGGGCAAGCCCGTGCCGTCCGACCACGCGCCGCTCGCGGTGGACCTCGACGAGCCGGGACACGCGTTCGATCCCGGGTGGAAGTGACATGCTCTACAATCGGAGGCAGGAGGAGATGACACCGTGAACGACACCCCACGCATGGCCGGCGTGCTCTCGCCGGTCGTCACGCCCTTCAAGGCGGATCTCTCGCCCGACGCCGAGCGGTTCGTGCGCCAGTGCCGGTGGCTGCTGTCTCAGAACGTCGGCCTCGCCGTCTTCGGCACGAACTCGGAGGCGAACTCGCTCTCGGTGGAAGAAAAGATCGAGCTGCTCGATCGCCTCGTCGGCGCGGGCCTCGACCCGGCGCGGATGATGCCGGGGACCGGCCACTGCGCGCTGCCGGATTCGGTGCGGCTGACCGCGCACGCCGTCAAGCTCGGCTGCGCGGGCGTGCTCATGCTGCCGCCCTTTTATTACAAGGGCGTCTCCGACGACGGGCTCTTCCGGAGCTTCGCGGAGGTCATCGAGCGGGTGGGGGAGGCGCGGCTGCGCGTGTACCTCTACCACATCCCGCCCGTCGCCCAGGTGCCGATCACCCTCGGCCTCGTGGAGCGACTGCGCAAGGCTTACCCGGCGCAGACCGCGGGCATGAAGGACAGCGGCGGCGACTGGGCCAACACGAAGGCGTTTCTCGACGCGTTCGCCGAGTCCGGCTTCGACGTCTTCGCCGGCTCCGAGACCTTCCTGCTCCAGAACATGCGGCACGGCGGTGCCGGCTGCATCAGCGCGACGGCCAACGTCCATCCCGGTCCGATCGCGCGCCTCCACGACACCTGGCGCGCGGCGGACGCGGACGCGCAGCAGGCGAGGCTCGACGAGATCCGCTCCGTCTTCGCGAAGTTCCCGATGATCCCGGCGCTCAAGGCCGCGATCGCGCACTACGGCGGCGACGCCGGCTGGGGGACCGTGCGTCCGCCGCTCGTCGCGCTGGCGGCCGAACAGGCGAGGGCGCTCGTCACCGAGCTCGAGCAGAGGAAGTTCGCGATGCCGGGGCTGCGGGGCTAGAGCCGTGGCTCACGCTCGTGAGGATGCCGCTGTTCACGATGATGGGACGACCGAATGGGCCTACGAGCAGGCGAGCGCGTGGAAAGCGCAGGTGAAGTCAGGGCCTGGGCCGCTCCCACATCTTGACGGTGCCATTTCTGAAGACCTTGGCTATGAAGGGGGGATTGTTGCCGATGGCGAATCTCGTCATCCGTGTCACAGCGCCGGCGAGTATCCGACCATTCTCTGGGCCCGTTAGCCCCTTGGGAACCAGAAAAAACGCCCGGACGCCCGCCTGAGCGATCGCCCGCTTTTCAGCAAGTCGATAACGCATCCTCTCGTCCTTCGACAGCACGATCCAACCGTGCCGACCCACTTCTGGAATCCAATGGTCGTCAGGGGCGTCAGGGGCGAAATTGCCTTCGTGAGTTTCCACAAGCGCCCCGGCGGCACGCAGGGCGTTGGGCACATCGTCGCTGCCCAATTCTCTCGACACGAAGAACGTGAAGGTGGGTGGGCTAGGCGCGGCTCGTCTCGCAGCGCACCGCTTCTTCGATTTCCTCGGGTGAGCGCCGGTAGTCCTTGGCTAGATGCTCCGTGCTCTCGCCGGCGTGGTAGCGCTCCACGATGGCGCTTGTGGGAACGCCGCTGCCCACGATGATGGGGCGACCGAACGACACCCGCGGATCGATCACGATGATCTTCGGCTGATCGACATGACTCGGGCGCGTGAACGGGAACAGTCGCGCCGCGATGCCAGACGCGTCGTGCTCGAGTCGCTTGAGGTGGGCTTCGAATGCTTCCCGGAGCGCGACTTGGCCGCCAGCCGAAACGATGATCAACTCCCCGAGCTTTTCGATGAACAGGTCGATGCCGTCTGTCTGGAACTGCTGTGTCGCGAGCGGATGCCTGCCACCGAACTGGCGCTCGACATAGTCCAGCGCGGACCGGACTTTGCGGAGCTTCACCTGGTGAATGTGCCGGATCGATTGGAGAACATGCGCTTCCACGAGGTTGATGAAGGACAACAGGCGCATAGGCTCTGCCTGGGCCGGTCTGATCACAGGATGAAACCGCCGCTGGCCGCCTTGAACCGGGTAGTCGCGCCCGGTCACCCAGGACCCTATTGTGGATGCGGAGATGCGGAGGTAGTGAGAGGCCTCAGCGATCGTGTAGTTGGGCAACGCCCGGATGTCGTGTAGGTCGAATTCTTTGAGCCTCACCGTGCGCACTATAACATCCTCCGTCGCAAGGGGCAGCGTGCCCAGAAGGATACGTGCGAGGTCAGTTCTGCGTCCGCTATCGCCGCACCACCGCGAAGTCGTAGACGGGCGTTTGAATCGTCCGCACGGGCTCTCCCTCGCGGCGTAGTCGATCGACCTGTTGGAGGGTGGCCTCATCGATCCAGACTTCGTCGCAGACCGTGCAGGCCTGAGCCGGCACGTGCCGGAACAGGTAGAGGCGAGACCGTCGCCGTTCTTCGTGGGTGACGGTGGTAGGACGAAGGCCGCCGCCGCAAGCGGCGCAGCGCTCCCTGGCGCGTCGAGTCTTGGTCCTCATTGTTTCTGCTCCCTGTTCAGCACGAACTTGAGCTGGTCCGGGCTGCTCATGGCGCTCTGCAGGAGTGCTACGAGTGCCGCAACAGAGAGATCACAAGTGATGTCGCCGCCGTGAGCGGCGCTGCCACGGCGTCAACGAGCTGCTTGAACACTCCTCGCAGTAGAGCCGTGGGCACTGCAGGGCTTATGAGACGCAGAAGGACGACGAAGAGGATCACACTCAGGCCAAAAAGGATGCCCGCCCAGGCACAACCATACAGGACCAACCTCGGCTCCAGCCCGAGCACCGTGTAAACAGGAACAGCGAGCAGAGAGGCAACAGCCCAAAGAAGGAGAACAACGGAAACCATGAGAGGAAGCAGCCAGGGTGTCTTGTGCGTCAGCTGCTTGAAAGTGTGAGTGACCTCTTCACGCTGCTCGGACGTCAGCTCTGGCTGAGGGCGCCAGATCATGATCGTTCGTATCAGAAGGACGACGATAAGGAGCGGTATTGCCACAAGAATTGCCAGATCGTCTCCTGATACATCCGGGTTCACGAGCGCAGCAACTGCGACCGCCAAGAACGCTGCTGGAATGTTGAACATTAGCAGCGCTCGAAGCCCGGATCGCGCGTACCCGACTGCGACCAGGTGAGGAGTCATGTTGCCCCTCCGGTATTCTGCCCGCCAGTTACGCGCTTGCGCAAGCCGCCAAGAACCGGGATGAAGATGGCCAGCATCTGCAGGAGCTGATCGAGGTACAGGACGATGAACGCTCCGTAGAAGAGCACCTCGAGGAGGACCCTGGCTCGGTGCCACTCCGGCGGCACGATGAGGGTCGTGGCCTGTAGCAGTAGCCAATGCCCACCGATGAATGCGAGGAGCATGAAGAATCGGACCGCGGCAATGAGAAACTGCCAGCCGATTCCTTTGAGTTCCGCGGGTTCACCCGCCATTCCTCAAGCCTCCTCGCGGAGTCGAAAGGCCATCGGTGAAGGCGAAGTCGGCCACCGGTCTTCAGCATGGGACGTCCCGGATTCGGCGACAATGCGTCGAAACGGATACACCCGCGACGTCGGGAGCAGAGGGTACTCGCTCTCCCTCGTCTATCCGCGTGCCGGCGCGAAGGCGTAGACGGGCGCCTGGGTCTCCCGCAGGGGCTCACCCCCGCGGCGTAGTCGATCGACCTACTGGAGGGTCGCCTCATCCCTCCTCGAGGACTTCAACGAGATGGAGGCGGTCGGCTCGCGCCCGGGCGCGGTCGAGATCCTCGCCCAGGTCGACCGGGCGCCGGGCTACGACCACTCGAACGGCGACTGGCAGACCACCCGGCGCTACTACGTCACGCAGGGGAGCGACCGCCGCCGGATCACGTCTAAGCTCCTGGCTGACCTCGGCGAGACCGACACCGGGGACCCGAAGGTCCTCGAGGACTTCATCCGCTTCGGGGCGCGGAGCTTCCCGGCGCGGGCCTGCGCCCTCATCCTGTCGAACCACGGCTCGGGCTTCTACGTCCCGCCGGCGATGCTGTCCCGGGCATGTGCGCCTTCCAAGCGCGAGCTGGCCACGCGCGCCCGGCCCCGGCTCAGGCGGAGCCTCTTTCAC